>JACMKH010000424.1 GCA_014380205.1 Sphingomonadaceae bacterium | reverse complement strand
GCCGCCGAGATCGCCGACTAGCCCGTCCGCGCCTGGGATCGCCGAGATCACGCCGAACCCCGCGAGCCGCGCCTCGTCGGACCCCGAAAGCAGCCGGACGGGCAGCCCAATCGCGGCGATCCGGTCGAGGAACGCCGCGCAGTTGCCCGCGTCGCGCACCGCGGCGGTGGCGACGGCAATAACCTCGCCCGCATCCATCTCCTCGATGAGCGCGCGGTAGCGCCGGAGCGTCGTGATCGCGCGCTCCATCGCCTCCTCGGCAAGCGCGCCGTCGGGGCCCGTGTCGCGGCCGAGACCCGCCATCACCTTTTCGTTGAACAGCAGGTTGGGGGTGCGCTCGCCGCCGCCGTAGACGACGATGCGGATCGAGTTCGATCCGATATCGATCACCGCGATGCGCGCATGCGCCGCGGTTTGGGCGACGGGGTGGGGGCGAAAGAGCTGCGTCGCCATCGATCGCGGTGGTAATGGCTTTGGCGCGCGGAGGGAAGCGCGCCGATCGCTCAGGTCACGCGCCCTTCCACTCGCGCCGCTCCTCGGCGCTGCGCAACACGTCCCACGCCGCCTGGATCGCGTGGAAGCGCGCCGCCGCCTCGGCGTCACCGGGCTTGAGGTCGGGGTGGCTGTCCTTGGCGAGCTTGCGCCAGGCGCGCTTGATCTCATCGAAGCTGGCATGCGCGTCGAGCCCGAGCAGGTCGAGCGCGCGCATTTCGTCGCGGCTGCGCGAACCGTCGCCCGGCCCGGCCCACCCATTATAAGCCGAGGCGCGAAAGCCGCCCGCGTCACGCGCCTCGTCATGCTCGCGCGCCGCGCGATCCTCGGCGCTCAGCCCTTCGAAATAGTCCCAGCCGCGGTTGTATTCGGCGGCGTGCGCCTCGCAGAACCACCAGCGCTCGGGGCTGCTGGGCGACTTGGGCGCGGGCTTGTCGCCGGGCTCAACACAGCCGTGCCGGTCGCACAGCCGCACCTCGACCGCCTCGCTGGCCGAACCGTATTCGCGCCAGCGGGGGAATCCCCAATCCTTCGATCGCGTCGCCTTGGGCATACCGACCAGCCATACTCCAAAATGGCGAACGGGCCATGGCCCTTCGACCATGACCCGTTCGAGGATGCGCGGCCCAGGCGGCGGGCCGCCGAACTCAGTTGTAGTAGGCGCCGCTCATCGCCGCGCCGCCGACCATCGACAGGATCAGCGCGCCCACGATCATGCCGCCGATGACGATCGACAGAATGATCCAGATGATGATCACAACGGCGGTGAAGCCGATCGCCTTGCCCTCGGGTATCTTCATCACCTGGATCGCGCCGAGATAGAGAAGATAGGCGGCGTAGGCGAAGCCGGCGAGGGAGATGAGGATGCTGATCCCCGGGATGAAGCCGAAAAAGCCCGCGATCCACATCGGCGTTGCCGAATAGACCACCAGCTTCATCGCCGAAATGTCGCTCTTGGTCCCGTCGAAGCTACCCGCGAGCGCGTTGGCGATGATCCCCATCAGATAGAGGATGCCAAGGCCGATGACATAGCCGACCACCCCCGTCACGATGAAGAAGCTCATCCCGAGCCCGGCATATTGGCCCATCGCGATCACCGCGGCGAGCAGCGTCCCGGCCAGCGGCAACAGCGCGAGGATCATCGCATAGCCGGTGAACAGACCGCCGACCGTGGCGGGCTCCGAATCGATCACGGCCCATTCGGATTTGGGCTTGGTGAGAATGTTGATCGCGCGGGTGATGATGTTCATTGCAATGCCCCTTTTGCCGTCGTTCGCGCGATGATGGACGATTCGCCGCGATTCGTAAAGCAAGCGCAACGATCGGCCTGTGATTCATCGCGCCGCGCTCACTTCTGTGGTTCGCCCTTGGCGAGGGACGGGGTTTCGCGTTCTGCCGCCGTGACCGCCTCAGCTATTCCCAAGGCGGTTTGCGCTTCATCAGGGCGCGCAGCGCTGCAGAGGGTGGGGAGGATTTGCCAACACACGCGCCAACGCTTCGAATTCCTCGTCATTGAGCACGAGTGCCGTTGGTCGAGGCGTGCATCGATCGCGTCCTGCTCCCCCTCGTTCGGAGATTTTTTGCGCACCGTCATATTCGCGCCCTCCTCGAGTCCTTTGCAAGATGCAGCTCTCGCTCGGCATTGCTAGCAGGAAAAGCGCCAGAGGGCCTGTAAGCCGGGTTCTGTCCACCACGCTCGCGCGCGGATGGGCGGCCATTCCTCTAGGGCCGCGATCGCTCGCGGCCTCAAGCAACCAACCCGGGCGACGAGCCGGACCAGGCCCATGTGCCGCCCCTATTCGGTCTTGCTCCCGGCGGGGTTTGCCGTGCCGCCGCCGTTGCCGGAAGCGCGGTGCGCTCTTGCCGCACCCTTTCAATTTCACCCGGCCGAAGCCGTGGAGATCTGCTTTCTGTGGCACTTTCCCTGGGGTCGCCCCCGCCGGGGGTTACCCGGCGCCGTGGTTCCGTGGAGCCCGGACTTTCCTCTCCCCGCGAACGGGCAGCGGCCGCCCGGCCCTCTGGCGGAGAGAGACATAGGGTGTTTGGCGAAACGATGGAACCCGGCCAGGAATTTACTCGCCCGCCCCTTCCCTCTCCAGCAGCAGCTGCCACAAGATCGCCCGGCACTGCCCGTCGACCACGCCGTCGATCGTCGCGGGCCGCCACCTTCGCTGAAACGCGCGCACCACGGCCTCGCGATCCTCGATGTCATAGCCGTAGCGCTCGAGGGCGAGCAGGAAGGCCTCGTCCTTCCACCCCGGATCGAGATGCGCGCGCTTCGGGCGGGCGATAGCGAGGCGGTATTCGGCGAGCTTGTCCCAGGGAAACAGCTCGCCGGGGTCGATCTTGCGCGCGGGCGCGATGTCCGAATGGCCGACGACGTTATCGGGGGCGATGCCGTGGCGCTTGACGATATCGGCGGCGAGCCGGATCACCGCCTCGATCTGGATCGCCGGGAACGGGCGATAGCCGAACTCGTGCCCCGGATTGACGATCTCGATCCCGACGCTAGCCGAATTCACGTCGCGTATCCCGCGCCAATAGGACGCGCCCGCGTGCCACGCGCGCTTGCCCTCGTCGACCATGCGCAGCACCGCCCCGTCCTCGGCGACGAGATAATGCGCCGAGACCTGCGCCTCGGCATCGGTCAGCCGCGCGATCGCGTCGGCGGCGGTCTTCATCCCCGTATAGTGCATCACGATCATCGAGACCGGCAGGTCACGGTCGTTGAAATTGGGCGAGGGCGTGTCGACGATCATGTCGCCTCGGGCGGGATCGGCCGCCGCACGCTGCGGATCGAGATGATGGCGACGCCGATCATGGCGACGATACCGCCCAAAATCATCAGCGGCGTCAAGCGCACGCCGAACGCGAGCGACGAGGCGGTCACCGCGATGACGGGCGAGGGCAGCAGCAGCGGCACGACCGTGCTCACCGGATGGCGCTGGAGCAGCCAGCTCATCCCGCCATAGCCGATCAAGGTCGAGCCGATCGCCGAGAAGGCGATCCAGCCCCAGGCCGCGAGCGGGATGTCGGGCAAGTTTCCCGGCGAGTCGGGCTCGAAGACGAGCACGAGGCAGCTCAGTCCGATCATTCCCAACAGCCCCATCCAGCCGTAGACCGTGCGCACGGGCACGTCCTTGAGCTGACGCTGGAAGATCGACCCGACCGCCCATACCAGCGAGGCGAGCGCGGTGATCGCGAGCCCGAGCAGCTCGCTCACCAGGCCCGGATCGAACACGAGCATCGCGATCCCGCTCAGCGCGAGCGCGATCCCCGCGAGTCGCCGACGTCCGATCCGCTCGCCGAGAAAGATCACGCCGAGGATCAGCGCGAAGGGTGTGCCGAGCTGACCCGCGATCGCGAGCGCGGAGACATTGTCCGCGACGGTAAGCGAGAGGTTGGTCAGCGCGAAGAAACCCGCGCCCATCAGCGCGCCAAAGATCAGTATATCGCGCATCGCGCCGGGCACGATCCGGATCGCGGGCAGGCACAGGAGGCATACCATCGCCATGCGCAGCGCCGCCGAGGTAAACGGCGGCACGTCCACGACGGTGAACTTCACCGCGACGATGTTGAGCCCCCACAATATATTGATCGCGACAAGCACAAGCATGTCGCGCGCGGAGAGGCCCGCGCCGGGCGATTCGGCGGTCATGCTCGCCGTATAGCGCAGCCGGCCGCGCCGGTCAGCGCGCGTC
>JACMKH010000423.1 GCA_014380205.1 Sphingomonadaceae bacterium | reverse complement strand
GCGGCCGCCTCGGCGTCGAACCAGAAGCGCATCTCATGACGCGGCTGGAACGCGAGCGCGCCGCCGGCGAGCGCACCAGCCAGCAGGCCCATCGCGGCCAAGCGACTCTTTCTCATCCGCATACCCTCCTCCGCTGGCGGCATTGCCTGGGTTGCTCCACTCCGAGGAGCCTTTCGCTCGTCATACAGCGCGCGTATATCGTGCGCCATGTCCGTCCGCCCCTGGCGCGATATCGCGCGCCGCTCCTCGCGCCAGATCATGGTCGGCAAGGTGCCGGTGGGCGGCGACGCGCCCGTCACCGTCCAGACGATGACCAACACGCCGACCTCGGACGCGCGCGCGACGATCGATCAGATCCGGCGCTGCGAGGAGGCGGGGGTCGACATCATCCGCGTCTCGTGCCCCGACGAGGCGTCGACCGCCGCGCTTTCCGCGATCGTCCGCGCCGCGAAGGTGCCGATCGTCGCCGACATCCACTTCCACTACAAGCGCGCGCTCGAGGCCGCCGATGCGGGCGCGGCGTGCCTCAGGATCAATCCGGGCAACATCGGCGCCGAGAGCCGCGTCAAGGAGGTCATCGCCGCGGCCAAGGCGAACGGCTGCGCGATCCGCATCGGCGTCAACGCGGGGAGCCTCGAGAAGGACCTGCTCGAGAAATACGGCGAGCCCTGTCCCGAGGCGCTGGTCGAATCTGCGCTCGACCACATCAAGATCCTGCAGGACCACGATTTCCACGAATTCAAGGTCGCGGTGAAGGCGTCGGACCTGTTCCTTGCGGTCGCTGCTTACCAGCAGCTCGCCGACGCGGTCGATTGCCCGCTCCATCTCGGGATCACCGAGGCGGGCGGGCTGATCGGCGGAACGGTCAAATCGGCGATCGGCATCGGCGCGCTGCTCTGGGCGGGGATCGGCGACACGATCCGCGTCTCGCTCTCGGCCGAGCCAGAGGAGGAGGTCCGCGTCGGCTATGAGATATTGAAGTCGCTCGGCATCCGCTCGCGCGGCGTGCGCGTCGTCTCGTGCCCGTCGTGCGCGCGCCAGGGCTTCGACGTGATCCGCACGGTCGAGGCGCTCGAGGCGCGGCTCCAGCACATCCACACGCCGCTCTCGCTCTCGGTGCTCGGCTGCGTCGTCAACGGCCCCGGCGAGGCGCGCGAGACCGACATCGGCATCACCGGCGGCGGTGCGGGCACGCACATGGTCTATCTCTCGGGGGTCACCGACCATCATGTGAAGGACGCCGACATGCTCGATCACATCGTCTCGCTGGTCGAAGCCAAGGCCGCCGAGATCGAGGCGGCGGAGGCCGAAGCGGCGGCGATCGCCGCCGAATAGCGGCGGTTCAGAGCGGCGAGGGCGGCGTTTCGAAATCCTCGCCGCGCAGCGCGCGGTGGTGGGCGACGACCTCGTCGATGATGATGCGCAGGAAGCGCTCGAGGAAATCGGGATCGAGCCCCGCCTCGGTGGCGAGCGCGCGGAGGCGCTCGACCTGGCGGCGCTCGCGACCGGTGTCGACCGCCTCGATCCCCTCGGCGGCCTTCCAGCGGCCGACCTCGCGCGTCACCTTGAAGCGCTCGGCGAGCAGCGCGACCAGCGCGGCGTCGATATTGTCGATGCTGGCGCGCCAGCGCGCGAGGGGTTCGTCGGCCATCAGCGCTCCTTTCGGGGGTTCGCGCGGTGGGCGCAAGGCCACGAGCCTGACATGGTCATTGCCTTCGCCACGCTTTGCCGCCACATCGCGGACCGGCATGACCGCGACCGTCACCCCGCTGCGCGCCGCGCCGGCGCCCTCGCTCGATCCGATGATCGCGCTCGTCGCGGCGGACATGAACGCGGTCAACAGCGTGATCCTCGCGCGGATGCAGTCCGACGTGCCGCTGATCCCCGAGCTCGCGGGGCATCTCATCGCGGGCGGGGGCAAGCGGATGCGGCCGATGCTCACGCTCGCCTGCGCCGCGCTGCTCGACTATCCGGGGACGCGCCACCACAAGCTCGCCGCGTGCGTCGAGTTCATCCACACCGCGACGCTGCTCCACGACGATGTCGTCGACATGTCCGACCAGCGCCGCGGCAAGCGCACCGCCAATTTGATCTGGGGCAACCCCGCGAGCGTGCTGGTCGGCGACTTCCTGTTCAGCCGCGCGTTCGAGCTGATGGTTGAGGACGGCAGCCTCAAGGTGCTGCGCATCCTTTCAGGCGCGAGCGCCGTGATAGCCGAGGGCGAGGTCAACCAGCTCACCGCGCAGCGCCGCATCGACACCGGAGAGGACCGCTATCTCGACATCATCGGCGCCAAGACCGCCGCGCTGTTCGCCGCCGCGTGCCGGATTTCGGCGGTCGTCGCCGAGCGCGACGAGGGGGTCGAGGAGGCGCTCGACGCCTATGGCCGCAACCTCGGCATCGCCTTCCAGCTCGTCGACGACGCGATCGATTACGTCTCGGACGAGGCGGTGATGGGGAAGGACGTGGGCGACGATTTCCGCGACGGCAAGGTGACGCTCCCCGTGATCCTCGCGCATGCGCGCGGCGACGACGAGGAGCGCCGCTTCTGGCGCGACGCGATCGAGGGCCGCCGCGCCTCGAACGCCGACCTCGGCCACGCCAAGGATTTGCTCATCCACCAC
Source organism: Sphingomonadaceae bacterium (assembly GCA_014380205.1). Classification (GTDB taxonomy): domain Bacteria; phylum Pseudomonadota; class Alphaproteobacteria; order Sphingomonadales; family Sphingomonadaceae; genus Parasphingopyxis. The sequence goes on along the minus strand of JACMKH010000423.1, from coordinate 4,534 downwards.
AATGCGATCGCCGACACGATGGAGCGCGCGCGCCACTACGGCCGCCGCGCGATCGACGCGCTCGCGCCCTTCGGCCACGGCAAGGCGAAGGCGGCGCTCACCGAGGCGGTCGAGTTCGCGATCCAGCGAGCCTATTAGGAGGACGGCGGATGACCGCGCGCATCTACCAGCGGATGAAGAACGCGATGCAGTCGGGCCGCGCGCGCGTGGGGCAGTGGGCGCTCGAGTTCGAGCGCGCCGAGCCCGCGCGCCCCGATCCGCTCACCGGCTGGGCGGGATCGGGCGACACCAAGACGCAGGTCCGGCTGACCTTTCCGAGCCGCGAGGCGGCCGAGGCCTACGCGGCGCGCGAGGGGATCGCCTATCACGTCGTCCCCGGCCCCGAGGTCAGGCTCAAGCTCCAGTCCTACGCGGACAATTTCCGCTAGCCCCTTCACAAGCGAGGATCGCCATGTCCGACGACCAGACCGCCGCCGCCGAGATCGAGCCCGCCGAGGCCGAAATTGACGACGGCTCGAACAATCAGCCGCCGGGCTATCTCCCGCCCAGGGTCTGGACATGGGAGAAGCCGAGCGGCGGCCAGTTCGCCAACGTCAACCGTCCCGTCTCGGGCGCGACCCACGAGAAAGTTCTTCCCGTCGGCAGGCACCCGCTCCAGCTCTATTCGATGGGCACGCCCAACGGCGTCAAGGTCACGATCATGCTCGAGGAGCTGCTCGCGCTCGGCCATGCGGGCGCCGAGTACGACGCCTGGATGATCAGCATCGGCGACGGCGACCAGTTCGGCTCGGGCTTCGTCGCGATCAACCCCAACTCCAAAATCCCCGCGATGATGGACCATTCGGCCGATCCGCCGCTGCGGCTGTTCGAGAGCGGATCGATCCTCTTCTATCTCGCCGAGAAGTTCGGCGCCTTCCTGCCCGCCGGGCAGCCCGCGCGCGCCGAGACGATTAGCTGGCTGATGTGGCAGATGGGCTCGGCGCCCTTCGTCGGCGGCGGCTTCGGCCATTTCTACAACTATGCGCCGTTCAAGATCGAGTATGCGATCGACCGCTTCGCGATGGAGACCAAGCGCCAGCTCCATGTCCTCGACACGCATCTCGCGGGGAGCGAATATATCGTCGGCGGCGAGTACACGATCGCCGATATCGCGATCTGGCCCTGGTATGGATCGATGATGCGCGAAGCCTATGGCGCGCAGGAATTCCTCAACGTCAGCGAATATCCCAACCTCGACCGCTGGGTCGACCTGATCGCCGCCCGCCCCGCCGTCCAGCGCGGCCGCATGGTCAACCGGACGTTCGGCGGGCCGGAGAGCCAGGTGCGGGAGCGGCACGCGGCGAGCGATTTTGAGGAGAATCGGGAGGACATGGTGGAGGCGCGGGGCGGCGAGAGGGTGTAGGGGGACGCATTAGCCGTTATCTGCCCTGCGACTTTCTCGAAGGAATGTGGTGATATCTGCCGTTGGGAATCATAGGCCGGATCGGGCGTTCGAATTGAGCGAGCAGATTATGGTCGGCGCGTTGAAAGACAACAACTCCTACGAACTTGAGTGGCAATGCGATGTCTTTATCGTCGCCTTTTCCGAGCCTCGTAGGGAGGCATATCGCGAAGCGCATTCGATAACGGCACCTCCCCAAGCGTCGGTAGCTCGATGAAGAAGGGCATGCCGTTCGAGGTCGGGAACGGTATCCGTCGCCAGCGCAAGGTGCCCTCGTACCGCTTTAGCGGCGGCGGGTCGCGTAACAGATCGTCCAACCTAGCTTGGAAGTCGGTCTGCGACTTGTAGAGTTCAACCGACTGATAGGCCACTCCGATCCCGCGCTCGAAGCGCGTGTCGCCTTGATAGCTCCCCCCGCTGAGTAGAAGGCGAAGATAATGCAAATCGACAATTGGGACGCCATCCCGCTCGAGGCCCATTCCAAAGCCGTGGTTCAGAACCACTAGTGGCCGGATTGTCAGCGTCGCCGCACGCGCAGGGTCATTGATGCCTAAAACCCCGGCAATCGCGTCACGGTTGTCCTCAGCCCAGACGCGCTTGTGCTCGGCCTGTGCAGTTGCCTTGGCGAGGTTGACCAAGTGATTGTGCTTCTCGATCGGCTCACTCGGTGCGACGAAGCACTTCACCTCTCCAACGATCACTGTATCGCCGACACGAACGAGAAGGTCGATCTCCTCCGAATTGTTTTTCCGCTTAAGGCCATGCTCCGCGACGACCGTGTCGGTAAGTAATTGGTTATCCGCCACGGCAGCCGCGAGCGCCGTCCGGACGTGCCGTTCGAAGGGCTTGCCGCGACCCTTTATGCCGCGGTTGTCCGAGATGCCGCCGCGCTCCATCCACGTTTCGATCCGTTTGACTGGCGAGCCGACGAGCAGCGGCGCGAGGACGATGTGGCAGCGCTCAGATCCTGGTTCGGGAAGCAACGGCTCGGACCAGAAGCTCTTCGCGAAGATGCGGGCCGTGTCGGCGGGATCACAAGTGAACCAGTTCACGATGCCGCCCGCGCGATCCGGATCGATTCCGAGGCAGTCGCTCAGCAGGGCGATGAGATTTTTGCGCTCGATCGTCAAGGCGAAGCGGCCGACCGCTTTGTCGTCTGCCATCCAGGGTAAGCCAAGGTCATCTGCCGCCAGCCGCGCGAGGTCCTTCAGCACCCACCAGGCTGCGTTCAGCTCCCGGCACGTCAGCTGGCCACCGGGCGAATTGGGAAGCGATTCGTCCATGAAAAGGCCCGTGTAGAGGCGATCGAGCATGTCGCGTTCGCTCACGTGCTCCCGCTGCTCGCGCTTTGCTCCGGACGCGCGGCCTGTGATGAACTTGCGATGCCCACTGGGGGGGCGCTCCATGCGGATCACAGTGCGGGGTATAGCAGGCACTATGGGAGGCAGCTTCCCACCTGCAACTATGCTGGCACCAGCATCGATATTGTGCTCCGCCATCATCAGCATGACCTGACGCTGGTCGAAGATGAACCAGCGCTCGGCGAGCAAGTGGTCTCGGGGCGTATCGACAAGCGCTTCTCCATCCTTGAACAACATCGTCCCGATCCAACGCGCATTCAGCCAGAGCTGACGCAGTGAATGCTCGATCGAGACGATTTGGCTCGCCTGCGCCGCGAATTGTATCGCCTCCTGAGGCTCGTGAGAGGGGGCGTCGTCGGGTACCTGCCAGATGTGGAAAAGCCAGTGCGGTAGGCTGTCCACCAGGTAAGTGATGAGGTCGTCAGGAGTCATGTCCTGGCCGCCCGCGCCTTCAACCAACAGTTGCTGAGCACGTTCCATATCGAAGACGCCGCCGTCCTTCTGTGCTTTCAACCCCTTCGTTATCTTGTCACGTAACGTCAGGTACTGCTGGTTCGCGTATGCAGCCAGGAGTCTTACCAGCCGTGGGCGGTTGAACCCCTCGATGGTCAGTGGAATACCGGTTTGTCGCAGCTCGGCGAGCTCTTCGCCGAAATAGATGGCAGCATGCGTCAGATCGATGTCGCGCTCGGTCGGGGCGGCCAGCGCTTTGAATGCGGAACGCCACGGTTGGCTGTCGAACGCAGCGTTGGTAGGGTGTTCGAGCGCCTTGGCCTTGAGCTGTCGAGCCAGTTCAGATTCGGGAAGATCATTCCATTGCATGCCGTAGCTATACCGTGCCACTGGCGCGCGCGGCCACCGCAGATTGAGCCACGAATTCCGCGATTCCGGGGACACAATTAATTGTTCATCATCCTCGGCTTTGGCGCACGCTTGGTACCGGCCCGTTGCCTACCGTTGCTTTGCTTGATCGCTACAAACAAGGCAATCGGAACAAAACGTGAATTTTTTGCTTGCCAAATAGGAAATCGCGAGTCAGGCTCGGCGGCATGGCTCCCCTGCCCACCCGCGCCCAAGCCCTTCGCGCCTCCGCGCCTTGGCCAAGGGCCAAGTTTATCATGAGCGCCTGCAAGGCAGTCGAAGGGCGCGAACCAACCTCCGCGCGGGATCGTCTCCTCCGCCACCCCCTCAACTTCGTGAACTTCGCGCGCCGCATCGCCGCGTGCTCGGCGGATTTCCACCACACAGGGCGTCTGCTTTGTCTGTTTCCGCGCCCCCGTCCAATCGCTCCACACCGTGAACTTCATGAACTTCGCGCCCGCCGCCGCCCTCCCTGAGAACCGGTCTTGGTGTGACCCTTGTGTGACCTTTGGCCGCTCCCGGCCGCCCCTCACACCATCCCCGCGCCCACCGCCGCCCCTCAATCATAGGTAATCCTGATCCTCACCCACGACCCCACCAGCAGCTGCCCGCCCACCCAGGGCGGGCGCACCCTGAATTGCCATGCCGCCGCCAGCACCGAGCGGGCGATGTTCGATCCGCGGGGATATTCGTCGAGCGCCACGCAGTCCTGGACGCGGAAATCGGGGACCGTGCGGCAGGTGATCAGCGCATAGCCCGGCCCGTTCGCGGTCGACAGATAGCCGCGCATCTCCTCGTCGCGCGGCTCGCGCTGCCACGCGGCGGCGTACATCGGCTGGCCGTTGGGCGCGGTGCCGACGCGCTCGGTGTC
>JACMKH010000422.1 GCA_014380205.1 Sphingomonadaceae bacterium | reverse complement strand
GGCGACGGCGTGTTCGAGGTGAAGTCGACCAACGGCGACACCTTTCTCGGCGGCGAGGATTTCGACGCCAAGATCGTCCAGTATCTCGCTGACTCGTTCAAGAAGGACGAGGGGATCGACCTGCGCAACGACAAGCTCGCGCTCCAGCGGCTCAAGGAGGCCGCCGAGAAGGCCAAGATCGAGCTTTCGTCGGCCGCGACCACCGAGGTCAACCTCCCTTTCATCACCGCCGACCAGAACGGCCCCAAGCATCTCGTCAAAACGATCACCCGCGCCGATCTCGAGCGGCTCGTCGAGGATCTGATCAAGAAGACGCTCGAGCCCTGCAAGAAGGCGCTCGCCGACGCGGGGATCAAGGCCGGCGACGTCGCCGAGGTGATCCTCGTCGGCGGCATGACGCGCATGCCCAAGGTCCGCCAGGTCGTGCAGGACTTCTTCGGCAAGGAGCCGCATGTCGGCGTAAACCCCGATGAGGTCGTCGCGATGGGCGCCGCGATCCAGGCGGGCGTGCTCCAGGGCGACGTCAAGGACGTGCTGCTGCTCGACGTGACCCCATTGTCGCTCGGCATCGAGACGCTGGGCGGCGTGTTCACGCGGATGATCGACCGCAACACGACCATCCCGACCAAGAAGGCGCAGACCTATTCGACCGCCGACGACAACCAGAATGCGGTCACCATCCGCGTCTTCCAGGGTGAGCGCGAGATGGCGGCCGACAACAAGATGCTGGGCCAGTTCGACCTGATCGGCATCCCGCCCGCTCCCCGCGGCGTCCCGCAGATCGAGGTCACCTTCGACATCGACGCCAACGGCATCGTCAACGTCCACGCCAAGGACAAGGGCACGGGCAAGGAGCAGCAGATCCGCATCCAGGCTTCGGGCGGGCTTTCGGACACCGACATCGAGCAGATGGTCAAGGACGCCGAGCAGTTCGCCGACGAGGACAAGCAGCGCCGCGCCGCCGCCGAGGCGCGCAATCAGGCCGACAGCCTCGTCCACACCACCGAGCAGCAGCTCAAGGAGCATGGCGACAAGCTCGGCGAGGTGAAGGCCGAGATCGAGGGCAAGATCGCCGATGTGAAGACCGCGCTCGAGGGCGAGGACACCGACGCGATCAAGACCGCGACCGAGGCGCTCGCCCAGTCGGCGATGCAGATGGGCCAGAAAATCTACGAGGCCCAGCAGGCCGAGGCGAACGCGGGCGGCGACGATGCCCCCGCGAGCGCCGAGGCCGCGCCCGAGGAGGAGGTGGTCGACGCCGAATTCTCCGAGGTCGACGAGGACAACAAGGCGTAGGATGATGGGCGAGGGACATGCCTCTTTGAGCGAAGCCCTTGCCCGTCATTCCCGCGAAAGCGGGAATCCAGCTTCTTCTTTCTTGCCCGATGACGGAAGAAGAAGCTGGACCTCCGTTTTCGGGGGGGTGACGCAGTTCAGAGCGTGGCGGGTTGCGGGGCGATGACCGAGGTCGACTATTATCAGCTGCTCCAGGTCGAGCGCGGCGCCGACGCGACGACGATCAAGGCCGCCTATCGCAAGCTCGCAATGGAGCACCATCCCGACCGCAACAACGGCTGCGGCGACGCCGAGTCCAAGTTCAAGGCGGTTAGCGAGGCCTATGAGTGCCTCAAGGATCCCCAGAAGCGCGCGGCCTATGACCGCTACGGCCACGCCGCCTTCCGCAACGGCGGCAACGGCGGCGGCGGCCCCGGCTTCGACGCCTTTTCCGACATCTTCGAGAACATCTTCGGCGAGGGCTTCATGGGCGGCGGCGCGCGGCGCGGCCGCGATGTCCGCCGCGGCGCCGACCTGCGCTACGATTACGAGATCAGCCTCGAGGAAGCCTACAACGGCAAGGACGCGACGATCGCGATCGACGTCACCGCGACCTGCGAGCCCTGCCACGGCTCGGGCGCCAAGCCCGGCACCGGATCGCAGACCTGCGGCGGCTGCGCGGGGCGCGGGAAGGTTCGCGCGCAGCAAGGCTTCTTCGTCGTCGAGCGGACCTGCCCGTCATGCCACGGCCTCGGCGAGGTGATCGCCGATCCATGCCCCGAATGCCGCGGCGAGGGCCGCGTCGAGAAGACCAAGAGCCTCAACGTCAAAGTGCCGCCGGGAGTCGACGAGGGCACGCGCATCCGCGTGAGCGGCGAGGGCGAGGCGGGCGTGCGCGGCGGCCCCGCCGGCGATCTCTACATTTTCGTCCACTTGAAGCGCCACGCGATATTCCAGCGCGAGGGCACGACGCTGTTCGCGCGCTGCCCGATTTCGTTCACCATCGCCGCGCTCGGCGGCTCGATCGAGGTCCCCTCGCTCGACGGCAGCGTCCATGCGATCCCGATCCCGCCCGGCATGCAGTCGGGCCGTCAGGTCCGCCAGCGCGGCGCGGGCATGCCCGTCCTCCAGAGCCGCGGCCACGGCGACCTCGTCATCCAGCTCGACGTCGAGACGCCGACGCGTCTGAGCGCGAAGCAGCGCGAGCTGCTCCAGGCGTTCCGCGAGACCGAAACCGGGGATGAATGCCCGCAAAGCTCGGGCTTCCTTAACAAGCTCAAGACGATGGTCGGCGGCTAGCAGGATTGGCTTCGGCCGGCTCCGCCTGATATTCTCCGTTCAACAGGGAGGATCGCCATGAGAATCATTGCCGCCACCGCGCTGCTTTTGCTCGCTGCGCCTGCGGTTGCCCAAGAGCGCGATTTTTCGAGCGTCGAGATCAGGAGCGAACCGCTCGCGCCGGGCGTAGCGGTGCTGTTCGGCGCGGGCGGCAATATCGGCGTCAGCCACGGCCCCGACGGCACCGTGCTCGTCGACGACCAGTTCGCGCCGCTGACCGAACGCATCCAGGCCGCGGTCGCGGGCCTCGGCGCGACGCCCGCGCGATTTCTCGTCAACACGCACTGGCACGGCGACCACACCGGCGGGAACGAGAATCTCGGGCAGGCGGGCGCGCTGATCCTCGCGCACGACAATGTCCGCATCCGCATGGCGAGCCCGCAGACGCGCCGCGACGGCGAAGGCACTCCCGCCTCGCCCCCCGCTGCGCTCCCCGTCGTCACCTATGAGGACGGGCTCAAGCTCCATTTGAACGGCGACACCGTGCACCTGATCCACGTCGACAGTGCCCACACCGACGGCGACTCGATCGTCCGCTGGGAGCGCGCCAATGTCCTCCACATGGGCGATCTCTTCTTCCACCGCATCTCGCTGCCCTTCATCGACCGCGATTCGGGCGGCAGCGTCCAGGGCATGATCGCCGCCGCCGAGCGCGGCCTCGCGCTCGCCAACGACCAGACCCGGATCATCCCCGGCCACGGCCCCGTCGCGACGCGCGCCGATCTCGCAGCTTATCGCGACATGCTGATGCTCATCCGCGACCGCGTCGCCGCCGCGATCGAGGAGGGGCAAACAATCGAACAGATTCAAGCGATGAACATCGCCCAGCCCTACGCGGTCGAAGGCGGCTTCATCGACGGCCCGACGTTCGTCGGCTTCGTCCACGACAGCCTGATCAACCCGCCCGCCCACAGCCACGACGGCGGCGAGCCGCACAGCCACTAAGGCGACGTCAGCAGGTCAGCGATCACGCTGAGCTTTGTCTCCGAAAAGCTGGCGATGCCGGGCCAGGGTTCGAGCGGACCTCGCGCGGCGAAAGCGGCCGCGCGAGCCTCTTCGCTCGGCCAGCGCGCGAAGGCGATGAACTCGCCCTCGTCGGTTCGCGCGAGGCAGGAGCCCAGCGCGCCATATCGGTCGCGGAGCAGCGCGGTTCCCGCTCGCCAGCGCTCGATGAAATAGGCCTCATGGTCGGGTTCGACCGCCCACCGGTAGAGCACCGCGAAACCCGTCATGAGGCGCCGAACACCCGCTGAAAGATCGTGTCGACATGCCTGTAGTGGTAGCCGAGATCGAACTGCGCCTCGATCTGGGCGTCGTCGAGCTTGGCGCTGACCTCCGGATCGGCCTTGAGCAGGTCCATCAGCGATAGTTTGCCGTCCGATTCCCACACCTGCATCGCGTTGCGCTGAACCAGCCGATAGGCGTCCTCGCGGCTCACGCCCGCCTGGGTCAGCGCGAGCAGCACGCGCTGCGAGTGGACGAGCCCGCCCATGCGGTCGAGGTTGGCCTGCATGCGCTCGGGATAGACGAGAAGCTTGTCGACCACGCCCTCGAGCCGGGCGAGCGCGAAATCGAGGGTGATCGTCGCGTCGGGGGCGATGAAGCGCTCGACCGAGGAGTGCGAGATGTCGCGCTCGTGCCAAAGCGCGACATTCTCGAGCGCGGGCGTCACCGCCGAGCGGACCATCCGCGCGAGGCCCGTCAAATTCTCGGTGAGCACGGGGTTGCGCTTGTGCGGCATCGCCGACGAGCCCTTCTGGCCCGGCGCGAAATATTCCTCGGCCTCGAGCACCTCGGTGCGCTGGAGGTGGCGAATCTCGGTCGCGAGCCGCTCCATCGAGCTCGCGATCACGCCGAGCGTCGCGAAGAACATCGCGTGGCGGTCGCGCGGGATCACCTGGGTCGAGACCGGCTCGACCGCGAGCCCCATCTTCTCGGCGACATGCGCCTCGACCGCCGGATCGATGTTGGCGAAGGTGCCGACAGCACCCGAGATCGCGCAGGTCGCGATCTCGGCGCGCGCGGCGCGCATCCGCGCGAGGCTGCGGTCGAACTCGGCGTATGCCTGCGCGAGCTTGAGCCCGAAGGTGACGGGCTCGGCGTGGATGCCGTGGCTGCGGCCGATCGTCGGGGTGAGCTTGTGCTCGAAGGCGCGGCGCTTAAGCGTCGCGAGCAGCTTCTCCAAGTCCGCGATCAATATATCCGAGGCGCGCGCAAGCTGGACCGCGAGGCAGGTGTCGAGCACGTCCGAGCTCGTCATGCCTTGATGCAGGAACCGCGCCTCTTCCCCCACATGCTCGGCGACATTGGTCAGAAAGGCGATGACGTCGTGCCTGACCTCGGCCTCGATCGCGTCGATCCGCTCCACCTCGAAATCGCCACGCTCCCACACCGCCTTCGCCGCCTCGAGGGGCACGATCCCGAGCTCCGCCAGCTTGTCGAGCGCGTGCGCCTCGATCTCGAACCAGATGCGGAATCGGGCTTCGGGCGTCCAGATCGACGCCATCTCGGGCCGCGAATAGCGGGGGATCATCGGCGGGTTCCTGCGGCTCTTGTCGCGCGTGCCGCCTAACAGGGATGCGGGGGCCGGGCAAACGCGCACGCCTTCCGCCGCGACCGATGAACAGCCCGTCGCGCGGTCGTGCATCCGCCGGAACGATTTGGCGAAATGCGCCGTTGGCGGGGCGATGGGTGGTTACGGGGGCCAAACGGTCGCCGTCCGCGGTCACTTCGCGGCCCGGTATTTTTAGCCAACACGAAGGGAATGTCACGATGAAGGATCTGCTCACGCTCGCGACGGCGACGCTGCTCTGCACCGCCACCGCCGCCTATGCGGGCGAGGCGGTCGGCGAGGATTTCGCCATCGCCGACACCAAGCTCGCCGCCAAGCCGGCCTCGTTCAAGGCCTCGACGCGGCTCGCCGCGCTCGACGCGCGCATGGCCGAGCACAAGCTCGCCGAGTTCAAGGAAACCGGCGTCAAGCCGGCCGCCGATGCTCTCGCGATGGACGGCGCGCCCAAGCCGGAAACCCCCAAGGACGGCGAGCCGCTGCCCGCGCTGATGGCGAGCACCGAGACGCTCGACGCCGAGGAATATTATTACGACGCAATCGCCAAGAACGACAAGGCGCTGACCGACAAGCAGGTCGATGTCGCGGCCTATGACGAGGGCTTCCTGCTTGCAACCTGGCAGGGGGAGCCGGGAATGGAGGAGCCGACCGGTGACTTTGATATCGCCCTGTCCCCCGTCGATCCGAAGACGGCCAAGCCCGAGGCGTTTGCTGAGAAAGAGCTCTCCACGCCGATCGTGAGCCCGTTCGGCGTGACCAGCAACAGCGAGATCGCCGCGCTGGAGGCGAGCGGCGCCGAGCCGATGGGCGGCCCGCTCGACCCGGCCGAGTTCCTCGCCGAGGGCTGGTCGACCCACGACGCCGACGCCGATGGCGGGCTGACCCCG
>JACMKH010000421.1 GCA_014380205.1 Sphingomonadaceae bacterium | reverse complement strand
GCGCGGCCTGGGGCGCGGCCTGCTCGGCCGCTGGAGCCTGCTCGGCGGGAGCCGCTTCCTGGGCGACCGGTGCATTTTCCGCCGGAGCGGTTTCCGCAGCCTCTTCAGCGGGCGCAGCTTCCCCGGTTACGGACGCTTCCTCCGCCGGAGCGGCTTCCGCGGGCGCTTCAGCAGGCGCGGCTTCCTCAGTCGCGGGCGCTTCCTCCGCCGGAGCGGCTTCGGCGGCCTCTTCGGCGGGCGCGGCCTGATCGGCCGCCGGCGCATCGGCCGGAGCCGCTTCTTCCGTCACGGGTGCTTCCTCAGCCACAGGCGCTTCCTCAGCCACGGGCGCCGCCTCTTCCGCGACGGGCTCCTCGGCGGGAGCCTCTTCCGCTACGGGCGCGTCCTCCTCCGCCGCAGCCGCCTCGGCGGGCGGCTCCCCGGCGGTCTGCGTCTCGGGCACGGCGGCTTCGGGCTCGGCCTCGACCGGCTCGGCGGGCTGCTCTTCGGCCGCCTGCGTCTCGGGCACGGCCGCTTCGGGCTCGGTCCTCGCCGCTTGCTGCTCGGCGTCGGGCGTCTTCTTACCAGCCATCGTCAAAACTCCAGTCCGCCGTCACGCGCGGCGTCGGCGAGCGCTTTCACGCGCCCATGAAACAGAAAACCGCCGCGATCGAACACGACCTTGGTGACGCCGGCCTTGGACGCCTTCTCGGCGACGCGCTTGCCGACCTCGGCCGCAGCATCGACGTTCGCGCCCGGCTTGCCCTTGCCGTCCTTGTCGAGCGTCGAGGCGGCGGCGAGCGTCCTGCCCCCGAGATCGTCGATGACCTGCGCGTAGATGTGCCGGCCGGTGCGATGAATCGAGAGGCGCGGGCGCAGCGCGCCCTTGCGGCGCAGCGCCGAGCGGACGCGCTGGCGGCGGCGCTCGAAAAGAGAAAGTCGCTTGGCCATGGCTACTTCTTCTTCCCTTCCTTGCGGAAAATATATTCGCCGCGGTAGCGGATGCCCTTGCCCTTGTAGGGCTCGGGCTTGCGCCACTGGCGGATCTCGGCCGCGACCTGGCCGACCTTCTGCTTGTCGATCCCTGAAATCTCGATCGTGGTGTTGTCGGGGGTCTTGATCTCGACGCCCTCGGGCGGGTTGTAATCGACATCGTGGCTGTAGCCGAGATTGAGCTTGAGCTTGTCGCCCTGCATCTGCGCGCGATAGCCGACGCCGGTGATCTCGAGCACCACGGTGAAGCCCTGCGACACACCCTCGACGAGGTTGGCGACGAAGGTGCGCTGCATCCCCCAGAACGCCCGCGCGCGCTTGGTGTCGTTGACCGGCTTGACGAGGATCTCGCCCTCGCCGACCCGATAGTCGATATCCTCGATCAGCTGCATCGACAGAGTCCCCTTGGGGCCCTTGACGATGAGCTCGCGGCCCTGGATCTCGGCGGTGACGCCCGCTGGGACCTCGACCGCCCGTTTACCGATGCGGCTCATCAGAACACCTCCGCGAGCACTTCGCCGCCGACATTGGCCTCGCGCGCCTCGGCGTCCGAGAGCACGCCGCGCGGCGTCGAGACGATGGTGATGCCGAGCCCGTTGCGCACGCGCGGCAGCTCCTGCGCGCCCGAATAGACGCGCCGGCCGGGCTTGGAGACGCGCGCGACATGCTGGATCGCGGGCTGCCCCTCGAAATATTTGAGCTCGATGCGGATGCCCGGATGGTCGCCGAGCGGCTCCTCGGTGAAGCCGCGGATATAGCCTTCGCGCTGGAGCACCTCGAGCACGCGCGTGCGCATCTTGGACGCGGGACTCACCACGCTGTCCTTGCGCGCCCGCTGGCCGTTGCGGATGCGGGTGAGCAGATCGCCCAGGGGATCGGTCAGAAGCATATTCGTCTATCCCTACCAGCTCGACTTGGTGACGCCGGGGATCAGGCCCTTGTTGGCCAGATCGCGCAGCGAAATCCGTGACATCTTGAACTTGCGATAGAAGCCGCGCGGCCGCCCGGTCAGCCCGCAGCGGTTGCGCACGCGCGTCGGGTTGGCGTTGCGCGGCAGCTCGGCCATCTTGAGGCGTGCGATCAGCCGCTCGGTCTCGTCGAGCGATTTGTCCGCCGACTGCGCCTTGAGCCGCGAGTAGCGGCCGGCGAATTTCTTGACGAGCCGCTTGCGCTTCTCGTTCTTGTTGATCGAACTCACCTTCGCCATGGCTATGCGGCCTCTTTCTGCTCTTCGTCCGACGCCTCGGGCGGGAACGGGAAGTTGAACAGGCGCAGCAGCGCGCGCGCCTCGTCGTCGGTCTTGGCGTTGGTCGTGACGATCACGTCCATGCCGCGGATCTCGTCGATCTCGTCGTAGTTGATCTCGGGGAACACGATCTGCTCCTTGAGCCCCATCGCGAAATTGCCCCGCCCGTCGAAGCTCGCCGGGTTGAGCCCGCGAAAATCGCGCACGCGCGGCAGCGCGACCGTGATCAGCCGATCGAGGAACTCGTACATGCGGTCGCCGCGCAGGGTCACCTTGACGCCGATCGGCATGCCCTCGCGCAGCTTGAACTGCGCGATCGAATGCTTGGCCTTGGTGATCACGGGCTTCTGGCCGGCGATCTTCTGCATCTCCTCGGCGGCCTTCTCGACCTTCTTCTTGTCCTGCGTGCCCTGGCCGACGCCCATGTTGATGACGATCTTCTCGATCCGGGGCGCCTGCATCGCGTTCTTGTAGCCGAAGCGCTCGATCATCGCCTTGGCGATGGTCTCGCGATAGGCGGTGCGCAGGCGGGGCGTGTAATCAGCCATTGATCGTCTCCCCCGAGCGGGCCGCGACGCGAATTTTCTTGCCGTCCTTGTCCTCGCCGAAGCGGACGCGCGTCGGCTTGCCCGTCTTGGGGTCCTTGATCGCGACGTTCGAGACGTGGATGCGCGCCTCGCCGCGCTCGATCCCGCCCTGCGGGTTGGTCTGGCTGGGCTTGCGGTGGCGGGTCGCGATCGCGACCCCCGAGACGAGCAGCTTGCTCTCCTTGGGGAAGACGCGCGTGACCTCGCCGCTCGCGCCCTTGTCCTTGCCGGACAGGACCACGACGGTGTCGCCCTTCTTGATCTTGGCGGCGGACATTTACAGCACCTCCGGGGCAAGGCTGATGATCTTCATGTGGCGCGCGGCGCGCAGTTCGCGCACCACCGGGCCGAAGATGCGCGTGCCGATCGGCTCGCGGTTGTTGTTGACCAGCACCGCCGCGTTGGTGTCGAAGCGGATCGTCGAGCCGTCGGGGCGGTGGACGTCCTTGCGCGTGCGCACGATCACGGCCTTGTGAACGTCGCCCTTCTTGACCTTGCCGCGCGGCGCGGCCTCCTTGATCGAGACGACGATGATGTCGCCCACGCCCGCGAAACGGCGCTTCGAGCCGCCGAGCACCTTGATGCACTGCACGCGCTTGGCGCCGCTGTTGTCGGCGACCTCGAGGACTGACTGCATCTGGATCATCGATCCGCTTCCTTCTTCATTCCGTCATGCCAGCGCGGGCTGGCGTCCATTCAACTAGGCGACGTCCGCCTTTTCGGGCTTCACATGCGTGTCGAGCCGCTCGATCACGCGCCACGTCTTGAGCTTCGAATAGGGCCGCGTCTCCTCGATGCGGACCGTCTCGCCGGCCTTGAAATCGTTGCCCTCGTCATGGGCGTGGTATTTCTTCGAGAGCCGGATGATCTTGCTGTAGAGCGGGTGGCGCACGCGCCGCTCGACCTTGACCACCACGGTCTTGTCGGCCTTGTCCGAGACGATCGTCCCGGTGAGAACGCGCTTGGGCATTATGCGGACTCCTTGGCGGCGGCTTCGACCGCGCGCTGATTTTGAAGCGTCATGATCCGCGCGATGTCACGGCGCACCTCGCGCACGCGCGCGGGCTTCTCGAGCTGGTTGGTCGCCGCCTGGAAACGCAGGTTGAACGCCTCGCGCTTGAGCTCGCCGAGCTGCGCCGAGAGCTGATCGTCGGTGCGGGTTCTGAGATCGTCGATCTTGGCCATCGCCAACAGCTCCTAGTAAACCGACTCGCCAAGGCGGGCGACCACCTTGGTCTTGATCGGCAGCTTCTCGCCGGCGCGCTCGAACGCGGCCTTGGCGAGCGGACCGGGGACGCCGTCGAGCTCGAACAGGATGCGGCCGGGCTTGACCCGCGCCGCCCAGAATTCGGGGCTGCCCTTGCCCGATCCCATGCGGACCTCGGCGGGCTTCTTCGACACCGGCACATCGGGGAAGATGCGAATCCAGAGGCGGCCCTGGCGGCGGATGTGGCGCGTGATCGCGCGGCGCGCGGCCTCGATCTGGCGCGCGGTGATCCGATCGGGCTCCATCGCCTTCAGCCCGAACGAGCCGAAGTTGAGCGCCGTGCCTCCCTTGGCGTCGCCATGGATGCGGCCCTTGAAGGCCTTGCGGAACTTGGTGCGTTTGGGTTGCAACATGGTGTTTGGCTCCTAACGCCGGTCGTCGCGCGCGGGGCGCACGCCCGAGGTCTGCGCCTCGAGCATCAGCCGGTCCTGCGCGAGCGGGTCATGGCCGAGGATCTCGCCCTTGAAGATCCAGACCTTGACCCCGCAGGTGCCGTAGGCGGTGTGCGCGGTGGCCTCGGCGTAATCGACGTTGGCGCGCAGCGTGTGGAGCGGAACGCGGCCCTCGCGATACCATTCGGTGCGCGCGATCTCGGCGCCCCCGAGGCGCCCGCCGCAGGTGATCCTGATCCCCTCGGCGCCGAGCCTGAGCGCCGACTGGACCGCGCGCTTCATCGCGCGGCGGAACGCGATGCGCCGCTCGAGCTGATCGGCGACCGACTGGGCGACGAGCTTGGCGTCGACCTCGGGCTTACGGATCTCGACGATGTTGAGCGAGACCTCACTCTTGGTCATCTTGCCCAGGGTCGAGCGCAGCTTCTCGATGTCGGCGCCCTTCTTGCCGATGATCACGCCCGGGCGCGCGGCATAGACCGAGATCCGGCACAGCTTCGCCGGCCGCTCGATCACCACCTTGGAGATCGCGGCCTGCGGGATCGCGTCCATGATGTGACGGCGGATCTTGATGTCCTCCATCAGCAACCGGCCGTAATCCTCGCCATCCGCATACCAGCGGCTGTCCCAGGTGCGGTTGATCTGGAGCCTGAGCCCGATCGGGTTCGACTTGTGGCCCATTACGCTTGCTCCTCCTCGCGCACGACGACGCGGATGCGGCTGAACGGCTTGACGATGCGCGTCGAGCGGCCCCGCGCGCGCGCCTTCCAGCGCTTCAGCGACATCGCCTTGCCGACGCTCGCCTCGCTGATCACCAGCGCGTCGATGTCGAGATTGTGGTTGTTCTCGGCGTTGGCGATCGCCGACTGGAGCACCTTGCGCACGTCGACCGCCATCGCCTTGGACGAGAAGGCGAGCACGTTGAGCGCCTCCTCGGCCTTGCGGCCGCGAATCAGGCCGGCGACGAGGTTGAGCTTCTGCGCCGAGCCGCGGATCTGGCGGCCGACGGCGAACGCCTCATTGTCGCCGACGCGGCGCGGATTCTTCTCCTTGCCCATCAGCGCTTGCCCTTCTTGTCGGCCGCGTGGCCGGGGAAGTAGCGCGTCGGGGCGAACTCGCCGAGCTTGTGGCCGACCATGTCCTCGTTGACCGAGACGGGCACGAACTTGCGGCCGTTGTAGACGTTGAAGGTCAGGCCGACGAACTGCGGCAGGATCGTCGAGCGGCGCGACCAGGTCTTGATCGGCTTGTTCGAGTTCGCCTCCTGCGCGCTCTCGGCCTTGCGGAGCACGTGCAGGTCGACGAACGGACCTTTCCAGACGGAACGGGCCATGGCTTACCTCTTCTTCTTCTTGTGGCGCGACCGGATGATCATCGCGTTCGACAGAGCCTTGGGGTTGCGCGTGCGGTGGCCCTTGGTCGGCTTGCCCCAGGGGGTGACCGGATGACGGCCGCCCGAGGTCTTGCCCTCGCCGCCGCCGTGCGGATGATCGACCGGGTTCTTGGCGACGCCGCGGGTCAGCGGGCGCTTGCCCTTCCAGCGCGTGCGCCCCGCCTTGCCGAAATTCTGGTTCTGGTTGTCGGGGTTCGAGACCGCGCCGACGCTGCCCATGCAGTCCGAGCGGATGTAGCGCTGCTCGCCCGAGTTGAGCCGCACGATCACCATGCCGCGGTCGCGCCCGACGACCTGGACATAGGTCCCCGCAGCGCGCGCGATCTGGCCCCCCTTGCCGGGCTTCATCTCGATATTGTGGACGATCGTGCCGACCGGGACCTGGCCCAATTCCATCGCATTGCCCGGCTTGACGTCGGTCTTGCGCCCCGCGACGACGCTGTCGCCGACGCCGAGCCGCTGCGGGGCGATGATATAGGCGAGCTCGCCGTCCTCATACTTGAGCAGCGCGATGAACGCCGAGCGGTTGGGATCATACTCGATCCGCTCGACGGTCGCGGTCATGTCCCATTTGCGCCGCTTGAAATCGACCATCCGGTATTTCTGCTTATGGCCGCCGCCGATGCCGCGCGCGGTGATATGGCCTTGGCTGTTGCGGCCGCCCGACTTGGTCATGCCCACGGCGAGCGACTTGACCGGGCCGCCCTTCCACAGGTCCGAGCGGTCGACGAGGATCAGGCCGCGCCGGCCCGGGCTCGTCGGATTGGCTGATTTGAGCGCCATGGTTCCTAAATCCCCGTCGTCACGTCGATCGAGTCACCCGCCTTGAGCGTGACGATCGCCTTCTTGATGTCCGAACGCTTGTAGGCCTTGCCCTTCCAGCGCTTGGTCTTGCCCTTCTGGACGATCGTGTTGACGCCGGTGACGCCGACGTCGAACAGCGCCTCGACCGCCGCCTTGATCGCGGGCTTGGTGGCATGGCCGGCGACCCTGAACACGACCGCGTTGGCCTCGCCGAGCATCGTCGATTTCTCGGTGATGTGCGGGCCCAGCACGACGTCGTAGTGCGCGAGGTCGACCGCTTCCTTCTTCTTAGCCATTGAAGCGCGCCTCCAGCTTTTCGACCGCGGCGCGCGTCAGCACGAGCGTGTCGTGATTGAGAATGTCGTAGACATTGGCCCCGATCGCCGGGAGCGAATCGATCCGCGGCAGGTTCGATGAGGCGCGCGCGAAGCTCGTCTCGACCGCGTCGCCGTCGATCACCAGCGCCGAGCGGCCGAAGCCGAGCTTGGCGAGCTGGCCCGCGAGAGCGCTGGTCTTGCCGTCCTTGACCTCGAGGCTGTCGAGCACGATCAGCCGCTCCTCGCGCGCCTTGGCGGAGAGCGCCATGCGGAGGCCCAGCGCGCGGACCTTCTTGTTGAGGCTCGATTCGAACACGCGCGCGCGCGGCCCGTGCGCCTTGCCCCCCCCGATGAAGATCGGCGCGCGCCGGTCGCCGTGGCGGGCGCCGCCCGAGCCTTTCTGCTTGCCGAACTTCTTGCCGGTGCGGTTGACGTCGGAGCGCTCGCGCGCCGCGCGCGCGGGAGCGCGGCGGTTGTGAAGCTGCCAGGTGACGACGCGATGGAGGATGTCGGCGCGCGGCTCGAGGCCGAATACCTCGTCGCTGAGGTCGATGTCGCCCTTGGCTTTCGCGTCGAGCGTCTGAACCTTGACCTTCATGGCGCTCAGCCTTCCTTCTTCTCGTCGGACGAGCCCGCGTCGCCGTCGGCGGCAGGCGCATCGTCGGCGGCCTGCGCCTCGTCGGTTTCGGCCTCGGCGATCTTGGCGTCGGCTTCGGCGATCAGCGCCTCGGCCTCGGCCTCGGTGGGGCCGGTGTCGATCTCATGCTCGGCGGCGGGCTCGACCTTGCCCGCG
>JACMKH010000420.1 GCA_014380205.1 Sphingomonadaceae bacterium | reverse complement strand
TCCGCGCCGCTCCCGCGTTCGCCGCGCGCGCATTGGCGAGCCACGCGCCGGTCTCGATCAGCGCGAGGATTTGCGCGGCGCTGTAGCGGCCCTTCGACAGCAGATGCCCCGCCCGCTTGCGGCGATAGCGAATCAGGCCGGCGTGCGCGCGCGCCTCGCCGAACAGTATCAGCGCCTCGGCCGACATCCCGCCGTTCTTGACGCAGCCGAAGCTCAATATGTCGACCCCCGCGCGCCAGGTGACGTCGGCGGGCGCGCAGCCGAGATGCGCGACCGCGTTGGCGAAACGCGCGCCGTCCATGTGGAGCGCCCAGCCGCGCTTCTGGCAGAGATCGCCGATCGCGCGGATCTCGTCGGGCGCATAGGCGAGCCCATATTCGCTCGCCTGGGTGATCGAGACGGCGTGGACCTGCATCTGGTGGACGTCGTCGCGGATCGGATCGGCGATCCGCGCGATTTCGTCGGGCGTCAGCTTCGCCCCCTTACCCTCGCCGAGCAGCAGCTTGGCTCCGTGGGTGTAGAATTCGGGCGCGCCGCATTCGTCGTTCTGGATATGCGCCTCGCGGTGGCAGACGATCGCGCCGTGCGGCGGACACAGCGCGGCGAGCGCGAGCGAATTGGCCGCCGTCCCCGTCGAGACCCAGAGCGCCTCGACTTCGGTCTCGAACAATGCGGAGAAGGCCGCGTCGAGCCGGCGGCTCAGCGCGTCGCCGTCATAGGCCGTGTCGACCGCGTTCGCCCCCGTGATCGCGTCGAGCACCGGCCGGCACACCGAGGCCGCATTGTCCGAGAAAAACCGCATGCGCCGCCCATGAAGCGCGGCCGGGATTCGGTCAACGACGCTCCCTCGCACGCGCCGCTTGAAATCGCGCCAACGCCTTCCCAGTTTCCATCCGAAACCGATCGCCCCTGGGCGAGACGGTTCGCCCCGAGCCCCCCGGGGTCCCCGTCCGCCGCACCTCCCCTCTCCCCCGCGGCGGACGGGCTTGGGGCTCACCGCCCATCGACTCCAGTCGACCGTTGGTCGCCGCGCGCTGGCGCTGCGTCGGCCCGGCGCTAGCTTGCCACGCCTGACCGGCTGCGTTACACGCGCAATACACCCTAACAGGAGTCGACCGACCCATGAACCGCCATGCCCTTCTTCTCGCCTCGGCCGCGCTCGCGCTGACCGCCGCTCCCGCGCTCGCGCAGCCCGCGACTCCGGCCCCCGCCGCCGAAGCGACGCAAGATGCCAACGCCCGCCTGCTCGCGCTGTTCGCAGCGAGCGACGAGGACAATCTCCGCCGCAACCCGATCGGCGCGCTGTTCCGCGGCGACATGCGCTACGCCGACCAGCTCGGCGACTTCATGACCGACGAATATTACGACGCCGAGCGCGCCGCCGCGACCTCCGAGCTTGCCGCGCTCCGCGCGATCGATCGCGCCGCGCTCACCCCGGTCAACCAGATCGCCTATGACGTGTTCGAGTTCGACAAGCAGCAGGCGGTCGAGGGGCTCACCCCCGAGATGCTCGCGCTGACCGCGGTTACGCCGGTCAACCATTTCGCGGCTTTCCACACCTTCTATCCGACCTTCGCGAGCGGCCAGGGCGCCGCGCCGTTCAACACGGTCGAGGACTACGACAACAACCTCGCGCGCCACCGCCAGTTCATCGTGCTCTCGGACCGCGCGATCGGGCGGATGCGCGAAGGCATGGCGACGGGCGTCGTCGAGACGCGGATGACGATGGAGCGGGTGATCACCCAGCTCGACACCCAGCTCGCAGAGGGCGTCGAGGGCTCGCCCTATTACCGCCCCGTGCTCAACTTTCCCGAAGGCGTTCCCGAAGCGGAGCGCGCGCGGCTCACCGCCGCCTATCGCGAATCGACCCAGGCGATCTTCGACTCCTACACGCGGATGCGCGACTTCATCCGCGACGAATATCTGCCGGTGGCGCGCGCGGGCGCGGGGCTGGTCAACATGCCCGGCGGCGAAACGCTTTACACGCGGCTCGTGCGCAACTCGACCACGCTCGACATGACCCCCGCGCAGGTCCACGCGCTCGGCCTGTCCGAGGTCGCGCGGATCACGCGCGGCTTCGAGGAGGTCAAGAACCAGACCGGCTTCACCGGCACGCTCGCCGAGTTCTTCGAATTCATCCGCACCGATCCGCAGTTCAAGCCCGCATCACGCGAGGCGCTGACCGAGATGTATTACGCGGTCGGCCGCGAGGTTGACGGCAAGGTCGGCGCGCTCTTCTCGACCCTGCCTCGCAGTCCGCTCGAGATCCGCCCCTATGAGCCCTTCCGCGAGCAGTTCGAGGCGGGCGGCTCGTATCAGCAGGGCACGCCCGACGGCTCGCGCCCCGGCATCTTCTATTTCAACGCCTACAACCTCGAGGAGCGGCTCACCCCCGGCGTCACCACGCTTTACCTCCACGAGGGCGCGCCGGGCCACCATTTCCAGATCAGCCTCGCGCAGGAAAACGAGGCGCTGCCCAACTTCATCCGCTTTGGGGGCAACACCGCCTATGTCGAGGGCTGGGCGCTCTACGCCGAGACGCTCGGCTATGAGATGGACATGTTCGACGACCCCTACCAGCGCTTTGGCACGCTCAACGACGAGATGCTGCGTGCGATGCGGCTGGTCGTGGATAGCGGCATCCACTCGCTCAACTGGACGCGCGAGCAGGCGATCGAGTACATGCTCGCCAACTCGGGGATGACCAACCAGGAGGCGATGAGCGAGGTCGAGCGCTACATCGCGATCCCGAGCCAGGCGCTCGCCTACAAGGTCGGCGCGCTGACCATCCAGCGGCTGCGCCGCGAGGCGTCGGCCGCGCTCGGCGACCGCTTCGACATCCGCGCCTTCCACGAGCAGATCCTCGGCACCGGCGCGCTCCCGCTCGCCGTGCTCGAGCGCAAGATCTACGACTGGGTCGAGGCGCAGGGCGGAACGCGCCCCACGCCGACGCCGATCACGCCGCCCGCGGCGGACTGAATGAGCGGGGGACACCGTATTCGGTGTCCCTTGGTCTGATGCGGGTTTGTTATTGGGGACAGCCAATAGGCTGTCCCCGCTACTTCGCGCTCCAATAGACGTCCACCGGCACCTCGACATCGGCGAGCACGCGCCCGATCGGTGTGCGTGACAGCGGCCCGTCCTCGATCGCGCGTTCGAGCAAGGCGCGCGACTCGGCGCCCGAGAGCGTGACGATCATCGTGTGCGCGCTGGTCAGCGCGGCGCGCGTGAGCGTGACGCGATCGACGGGTGCGTCCTCGGGCATCGGGTCTGGCGTCACGCCGACCGCGCGGCGTTCGCGCGGCGCGTCGAGCGCGCTCTCCATCGAGCCGGGGAAGATCGCGGCGGTCGATCCGTCGGCGGCCATGTCGAGCCAGACGAGATCGACCGGCCAGCTCAGCCCCGCGAGCCGCGCGTCGGCGCTGCGCCCGGCCTCCTGCGTGCTCCACTGCTGATCATGGTCGAGCAGCGGCGTCACCGTCGCGCCAGCCGCGCCGAAGATGCGCTGAAGGCTTGCGAAGTTGCTCAGCGCGCTGCCGGCCTCGACGATCCGCTCCTCGATCGGGAAGACGCGCACCTTGCTCCAGTCGCACTCGCGCGCGGCGAGCGCCTCGAGCAGCGGGAGCGTCGCCGCGCCACCGGGGAGCGCGAGCTCGGCCTTGCCGTTCTGCTCGATCGCGCGCTCAATGATGAAGCCGACATCGCCCGCGACCTCGCTCGCGAGGGTCTCAACGTCGTCGAACTCCCACCATTCCACCTCGATCATCGCGCGCTCCCTGGCCGTCGTCGCGCCGCGCTTAGCCGGAGCCGCCGCCCATCGGCAAATGAAGATTGCCAAGCGCACGCGTTTGGGGAACAAGGACGGCGGCGGGGGCGATGGGCGGCGCGCGGGGAGTGGCGGGCCGCATCGGAGGGACGCGACATGACCCGCTATCTGCTGCTTTGCTTCGCGCTGATGCTCGGCGCCGTGCTGCTCGTCGCCGAACGGCCCGCCGCGGCGCTCCAGGCCTATGACGACTGCCCCGCCAACGCGACCCAGCTCGCGCAGTCCAACCAGCCCGTGCGTTGCCGCTGCGACGCCGCCGCGACAAGGCGCGGGACGGTCTGGGGCGACGACATCTACACCTCCGATTCGTCGATCTGCCGCGCCGCGCTCCACGCGGGCGTGATCGACGCGAACGGCGGGCTCGTGACGCTCGACCCCGAGCAGGGCCGGCAGGGCTATGCGGGATCGCGGCGCAACGGGGTCGAGACCCTGCGCTTCGGCGCTTGGTTGCGCAGCTTCCGCGTGCTCCGCGGCGGCGACTGGCCGTAGACCTCGGCCGAG
>JACMKH010000419.1 GCA_014380205.1 Sphingomonadaceae bacterium | reverse complement strand
GTCGAGGCGGCGGGGGTCTATGTCCCCGGCGGCCGCGCCGCCTACCCCTCCTCGGTGCTGATGAACGCGATCCCCGCCAAGGTCGCAGGCGTCGACCGCCTCGTCATGGTCACGCCCGCCCCCGGGGGCGCGGTCAATCCGCTCGTCCTCGCCGCCGCCGAGATCGCCGGGATCGACGAGATCCACCCGATAGGCGGCGCGCAGGCGATCGCGGCGCTCGCCCTCGGCACCCAAGCCGTCGCCCCCGTCGACGTGGTTACCGGTCCGGGCAACGCCTGGGTCGCCGAGGCCAAGCGCCAGCTCTATGGCGTGGTCGGGATCGACATGGTTGCGGGACCCTCCGAGATCCTCGTCGTCGCCGACGCCGCCAACGACCCCGAATGGATCGCCGCCGATCTGCTCGCCCAGGCCGAGCACGACCCGACCAGCCAGTCGATACTGATGACGGACGATCCCGCGTTCGCCGACGCCGTCGCCGAAGCAGTCGAGCGCCAGATCGGCGATCTCGCCACCGCCGACACCGCACGCGCGAGCTGGGAAGCGCACGGCGCGATCATCCTCGTCCCGCTCGCCGAGGCGCCGCCGCTGATAGACCGCCTCGCCCCCGAGCATCTCGCGCTGGCGATCGCCGATCCCGAGCCGATCTTCGCGCGCGTTCGCCACGCGGGCTCGGTGTTCCTCGGCCGCCTCACCCCCGAGGCGGTCGGCGATTATATCGGCGGCCCCAACCACGTCCTCCCCACCGGCCGCCGCGCGCGCTTCGCCTCGGGGCTGTCGGTGCTCGATTTCATGAAACGCACGAGCTTTCTCGAATGCGACGCGCGCGCGCTCGAAGCGATCGGCCCGGCCGCGATCGCGCTCGCCGAAGCCGAGGGCCTCCCCGCGCACGCCGGCTCGATCGCGCGGAGGCTGGCGTGAGCCGCTCGCGCTCCCGCTCGGCCGCGCGCCTCGCCGCCGTCCAGGCGCTCTATCAGCACGAGATGGAGGCCACGCCCACCGCGCGGCTGCTCCACGAATTCCACGAACACCGCCTCGGCGCGACGGTCGGCGACAGCGCGTTCCACGACGCCGAGGTCGAATTCTTCGACGATCTCGTGAGCGAAGCGATCGCGCGCGCCGAGGAGATCGACGCGCTGATCGCGGCGCGGCTTGCCGAAGGCTGGACCTTGGCGCGGCTCGACCGCCCGCAAAAGGCGATCCTGCGCGCGGGAACCTACGAGCTGATAGCGCGCGCCGACGTGCCCACGGCCACCGTGATCAGCGAATATCTCGACGTCGCCGACGCCTTCTACGACAAGCGCGAAAAGGGCTTCGTCAACGGCCTGCTCGACTCGATCGCGAAGGAGGTCCGGGGATAGCGCCTCGATGATGTCCGCCGAATCCGATTTCATCGAGATGATGCGCGGCTACGCGCGCGATCCCGCGGCGCGCGGGCTGTTCGACGACGCGGCGGTGGTCGGGATCGGCGGCGAAAATCTCGTCCTCACCCACGACATGATCGTCGAGGGCGTCCATTTTCTCGCCGCCGACTCCCCCGCCGACATCGGCTGGAAGCTCGCGGCCGTGAACCTCTCCGATCTCGCCGCCAAGGGCGCGACGCCGCGCGGCGCGCTGCTCGGCTACGCGCTTGCGGGCGCCGCGTCCCAGGCCGCGGCGTTCGCGAACGGGCTCGCCGAGGCGCTCGACCGCTTCGCCTGTACGCTGCTCGGCGGCGACACCGTCGCGACGCCCCCGGGGACCCCGCGCAGCTTCGGCCTGACCGCGATCGGGATGAGCGACCATGCGCCCAGCCGCGCGGGCGCCTTGCCCGGCGACACGCACTGGCTCGGCGGC
>JACMKH010000418.1 GCA_014380205.1 Sphingomonadaceae bacterium | reverse complement strand
GCCCGGCGCGAGCGCGCCCGGCGCGAGGCCGTAGACCGATCCCAACAGCGCGATCTCGTCGGCGCCGGTGAAGTCGGCGATCGTCTCGAAGTCGCCCGCGTTGGTGCTCGCCAGGGTGAAGCGATCGGCGCCCGCGCCGCCGGTGAACACGTCCGCGCCGCCGCGGCCGAGCAGGCTGTCGTCGCCGTTGCCGCCCGAGAGCTCGTTCGCGCCCGCGTCGCCGTGGAGCGAGTCGTTGAACGCGCCGCCGAGCAGATTCTCGATGTCGACATAGCTGTCGCCCGCCGCCTCGCCGGTGTTGGACGCCGGCGTCTCGAGGTCCGCGCGGACCGCGGCCGGGGCCTTGGCGTAGCTCGCCCAGTCTATCCCCGAGCCGCCGTCCAGCGTATCGCCGCCCTTGCCGCCCTCGAGCGTGTCCGCGCCGCCGTTGCCGGAAAGCGAATCATTGCCCTTGCCGCCCTTGATCGAATTGGTTGAGGCGTTGCCCGTGAGCGTGTCGTGCTTGTCGGACCCGGTGAGATTCTCGATCCCGCTCAAACTGTCGCCCGCCGCGTCGCCGCCCGATGCCGCGCCCGCGAGATCGACGTTCACCGCGGCCGCCGAGGTCGCGTAGCTGGCGAGGTCGATCCCTTCGCCGCCGGCGAGCAGGTCCCCCCCCGCGCCGCCGGTGAGCGCGTCGTTGCCGTCCGAGCCCTTGAGCGTGTCCGCGCCCGATCCGCCGTCGGCGATGTCGTTGCCAGACCCGAGCAGCGCCTCGTCGCTTCCCGCGCCGCCGAGCACCACGTCGTTGCCCGATCCGCCCTGGATCGCGTCGACGCCGTCGCCACCCTCGATCGAATCGTCGCCGCTGCCGCCGTTAAGCGAATCGTCGCCGCCCTGCCCGCGCAGCGTGTCGCCGCCGCCGAGCCCCTCGAGCGTATCGTCGCCGACCCCGCCCGAGATCATCTGAGCGGCGATCGAGCCTCGGCGATGCACGTCGCTGTCCGGCGCGCGCCCGAACACCACGTAGCTCGCGCCTGCGGCCAAATCGCCGCCGGGATCGGCTCTGTATGCGCCGATGACGAGATCGCCGAAGCCATCGCCGTTGAGGTCCCCGGCCGAGGCGACCGAACGGCCGCTATAGTCGTAGCCGTCGATTCCTTCCAATCGGAAACCGTTGCTCCCGTTCAGCGCGGCGAGATTGATGCTCGCGGCGAAACCCTCCGCTTTGCCGAACACGACATAGCTCTCGCCGGCGCGGGAGTCGCCATTGGGGTCCGCAAAATGAGCGCCGACGATCACATCGTCGAACCCATCGCCATTGACGTCCCCCGCCGAGGCGACCGAAGTCCCACTCACGTCAGCGGGATCGATACCATCGAGGCGGAAGCCGTTGTCTCCGTCAAGCGCGGCGAGATCCAGGCTCGCGGCGAAGCCCGCGCCCGAGCCGAACACCACATAGCTCTCGCCCGCCTCGCCGTCCCCGCCCGGATCGGCATATTGCGCGCCGATGATGACATCGTCGAAGCCGTCGCCGTTGACGTCCCCCGCCGAGGCGACGGAGAATCCGCTCCGGTCGTACGCGTCGATTCCGTTGAGACGGAAGCCATTGCTGCCGTCGAGCGCGGTAAGGTCAACGGTCGCCGCGAATCCCGCGCCCGACCCGAACACCACATAGCTCTCGCCGGCATAGCTGTCGCCATTGGGGTCAGCGCCATGAGCGCCGACGATCACATCGTCGAATCCGTCGCCGTTGACGTCCCCCGCCGAGGCGACCGCGCGGCCGCTCAAGTCGTCCGCATCGATCCCGTCGATGCGGAAGCCGTTCGAGCCATCGAGGTCGGCGAGATCGATCGCGGCGGCGAACCCCGCCCCCGATCCGAACACCACATAGCTCTCGCCGGCGGCGGAGTCGGCATTGGGGTCCGCGAGATGAGCGCCGACGATCACATCGTCGAAGCCGTCGCCGTTGACGTCCCCCGCCGAAGCGACCGAGAATCCGCTCCGGTCGACCTGATCGATCCCGTTGATGCGGAAGCCGTTCGAGCCATTGAGCCCGGCCAGGTCGACGGCGGCGGCGAACCCGGCGCCCGACCCGAAGACGACATAGCTCTCGCCGGCATCGGAGTCGCCACTGTGGTCCGCGGCATAGGCCCCGACGATCACATCGTCGAACCCGTCGCCGTTGACGTCCCCCGCCGAGGCGACCGAGAAGCCGCTACGGTCGCCCGCATCGATCCCGTCGATGCGGAAGCCGTTCGACCCGTCGAGGCTGGCGAGATCGATCGCGGAGGCGAAACCCGCCCCCGATCCGAACACTACATAGCTCTCGCCGGCTAAGGCGTCGCCATTGGGGTAGGCGCGATAAGCGCCGATGATAAGATCGTCGAACCCGTCGCCGTTGACATCCCCCCCCGATGCGACCGAGCGGCCGCTGACGTCGTAAGAATCGATCCCGTCGATGCGGAAGCCGTTCGTGCCGTCGAGGCTCGCCAGGTCGAAAACCGCCGGAAAGCTCGGAGGCTCGCCGATCGGCGACCCCGGCGACTCGGCGGCGCTGGCGATCGCGCTTGCCGGCCGGAACTCGTCGCCAATTTCCCGCCGCGCGGGCGCGTCGCGCAGCCGCCCGCCGGGGCGAAACGCGAAATCCTCTTCGGCGGTCAGTCCGACACCTGCGCGAACGTCCATGGCCCGATCCTCCCCCGAGCAAAGCGATCAACGGCGCGACCCTTGGCGACCATGCCACAAAACAGGGGTCCCCGACAACAATGTGGTCGGCCGCATTTGGCGGGCCGGACGGCGCGGCGGCTTGCGCGCGGGCCGGGGCAAATCTAGGCCCAATCGATGATGCGCATCGACGGCTTCGACCTCGCGGCATTCGTCCGCGCTACGCTCGCCGAGGATTTGGGCGAAGGCGGCGACATCACGTCGCGCGCGGTCATCCCCGCGGCGGCGCGGTTTCGCGGCGTGATGGGCTGCCGCCAGCGCGCCGTGATCGCGGGGCTCGGGATCGCCGAGGCGTTCTTCCGCGCGCTCGATCCCGAGGTGGCGATCGAGCGGCTGGTCGAGGATGGCGCGGCGGTCGCGGCGGGCGCGGACCTGATGCGGCTCGAAGGCAGCGCGCGGGCGATGCTTACCGCCGAGCGCTCGGCGCTCAACACGGTCCAGCATCTCTCGGGGATCGCGACGATGACGCGCGCCTATGTCGAGGCGATCGCGAGGACGGGCGCGACCCTTCTCGACACGCGCAAGACCATCCCCGGGCTGCGTCTGCTCGAAAAATATGCGGTGCGGATGGGCGGCGGGACCAACCACCGGATGCGGCTCGATGACGCGGCGATGATCAAGGACAATCACATCGCGGTCGCGGGCGGGATCGCCGAGGCGGTGCGCGCGGCGCGCGACGCGGGGATCGCGCGGATCATCGTCGAGGTCGACCGCCTCGACCAGATCGCCCCCGCGCTCGCCGCGGGGGCGACGCACATCCTCTGCGACAACATGGACCTCGCGACGTTGCGCGCGGCGGTCGCCGAGATCGCCGGCCGCGTCCCCGTCGAGGCGAGCGGCGGCGTCACGCTCGAAACGATCCGCGCGATCTCGGAGACCGGGGTCGACTTCATCTCGGTGGGGCGGCTGACCCAGTCGGCACCGGCGGCGGACATTGGCCTTGATTTCAGCGCGCTCTGAGGGCGGTTAGCCCGGCGGCAGCCGCTCCGCCGTCACCGGCTCGACCTCCAGCCGGCTACCCTCGCCCCCGGTGATCCGCACGCGCGTTCCGACGGGCGCGTCGGGGCCGGTCGCGGTCCAGACG
>JACMKH010000417.1 GCA_014380205.1 Sphingomonadaceae bacterium | reverse complement strand
GCGGCGGATCGGCGCGGCGTGAAGGGGGCGGGGGAGGCGGGGGCGCCTCGGCCATCTCGGCGCTGTCGATCGAGCGCGCGAGTTCGGTCCCATCGCGGCGCTGCTCGGCGGTGAGATGCTGCTCCATCTGCGTCCGGCTGGTCTGCGCCTGCGGAAGTCCGGCGACGGCGGCGCGCGTCATCATCGCATAGCCGCGCACCCAGTCGCGCTCGACGAGGTCGCCGTTGAACAGGGCCGTGCCGTAGATATACTGCGCGCGCGGTTCGCCGCGATTGGCCGCCTCGATGATATGCGGCATCGCTTCCTCGCGGTCGCCGTTCTGGAACAGGATCAGCCCGTAATTGGCCTGCGCCTGCAAGTGGCCCTGACGCGCGGCGTCGCCGTAGAGCTGCTCGGCGCGCTCCATGTCCTGCGGAACGCCGCGGCCGAGCTTATAGGCCTGGCCGAGGTTGAACTGCGCGTCGGCGTCGCCGCGTTCGGCGAGCGGCTCCCATTCGGCGACCGCGCGGTCATATTCGCCCCGCTGCCACGCCTCGACGCCCTCGCGCACGCCAGCCTCGGCCGGCGCGAAGGCGATCCCGCCCGCAATCAGCGCCGTCGTCCAGTAAAGCCCTATCCTCATGCCCATCATCCCATGCGGCCAAGCCGATACCCCGGCGGCTTACGATAGCAGCGTTAAGACCGCGTTAGCAAAGCTGTCCCGTCCGATTCCGGGACATCAGCACATAATTAACACGGAGCGTTAACCAGATTTTAGGCCCCCGGATGGCAAGCCCCCTCCCGAAACATGTGAGCCGAGGGGAAATCATGCGGGTTCTGGCGTTGGCATCGCAGAAGGGCGGTTCGGGCAAGACGACGCTCGCCGGCCATCTCGCCGTCCAGGCGCAGCGCGCGGGCGCTGGCCCGGTCGTGCTCATCGACATCGATCCGCAGGGATCGCTCGCCGACTGGTGGAACGAGCGCGAGGAGGAAATGCCCGCCTTCGCGCAGACCACGGTCGCGCGGCTCGCCTCGGATCTCGAGGTGCTGCGCCAGCAGGGCTTCAAGCTCGCGGTGCTCGACACGCCCCCCGCGATCACCATGGCGATCCAGAGCGTCATCCAGGTCTCCGAGCTCATCCTGATCCCGACGCGCCCGAGCCCGCACGATCTGCGGGCGGTCGGAGCGACGGTCGATCTCTGCGAGCGCGCACACAAGCCCCTCATCTTCGTGGTCAACGCCGCGACGCCGAAGGCGCGGATCACCTATGAGGCCGCCGTCGCGCTGTCGCAGCACGGCACGGTCGCCCCGGTCACGCTCCACCAGCGCACCGATTTCGCAGCCTCGATGATCGACGGGCGCACGGTCATGGAGGTCGACCCCAACAGCAAGTCCGCGCAAGAGGTCGTCGATCTCTGGTCCTACGTCTCGGACCGGCTCGAGAAGAATTTCCGCCGCACCGTGTTCAGCAGCCCGAGCGTCGCGCAGACCGGGCTGACGCCGCGTCCGGCGGGCGGCTTCGGCCGCCGCGTCGTGGGCCAGTGAGGAGCGCCGCGATGGGCGAGGAAAAGTTCGCGTCGCTGACTTCGGGGCTGCTCGCGCGCAAGGGCGGGGCCAAGCCCGCGATGCGCCGCCAGGGTTTCGTCAATCCGATGGGCGATCTCCACGATCTGCACGACGATCTCGGCTGGAACGACATGGGCTATCATGCGCCCCAGCCCGCCGAGCCCGCCGATGCGAACGGCGTCGTCGTCGAGGGCTTCCCGCCGCCGCCGGTGGTGCGCATCCAGCAGGAGGAACTCGCGCGCGACTTCGCCCCCCAGCAGGAGGGCGATGCCGAGGCGAGCGCCGAACCCTGCGCCGACGAGCTCCAGGCCGATCCGGTCGTCGAGGATCTCGCCGAGGAGCCGCCCATCTCGTTCGACGAGGATATCGTCGTCCCGCTGGCGAGGCCCGATCGGCCGCGCAAGCCGATGGCGCTCGATTCGGTTACGGCCGATCCGGTTCAGGCCCCGCTCCGTGCGCGCGAAAAGGCGGCGTTCACCTTGCGACTCGATCCCGATCGCCACCTGCGGCTGCGCCTCGCCTCGGCGATGACCGGCCGCTCGTCGCAGCGGATCGTGACCGAGGCGCTCGACCGTTTCCTCGAGGCGATTCCCGAGCTCGACGGGATCGCCGAACGCCTGCCGCGCGGCAGCGCGTCGATCAATTGAACCAGGGGATGAGTGACATGAAGACCGTTCTGATCCGGATCGCCGCTTCGACGCTCGCGATCGGCGTCACCACCGCCGGCATGGGCGCTGTCGCCTTCGCCGCCGAAGAGGGTGATCCCGCCGCCGCCGAGGCCGAGGCCTCAGGCGAAGCCGCGCGCGCCGCCGCTTCAGCGCGCGAG
>JACMKH010000416.1 GCA_014380205.1 Sphingomonadaceae bacterium | reverse complement strand
GGCGGAAGGCCGCAGTCGAAGGCGGCCGTCGCCGCGCGCGGCGCCCGAACCCTCGAACTCGCGCCAATAATCGCCCCCGTCGAACCCAGCGATCGAGGCGAGCGCGCGCCAGCGAGGCTCGATCTTCACCGCTATCGGACGATGCTCTTCGGCGGGAATCCGCCTGCGGCCCTGACAATCGCACAGCGGATAGCCTTGCTCGGCCATCGATTCGACCGCCAGCCCGTGGATGATGCGCAGCTCGTCGACCGAAGCCTCGGCATGCCAGCGCGCGCCTCCCGCGCGCGAACGCGGGGCGCGCCGCTCGATCGCGGCCGCGAGATCGGCTTCGGCGCAAGGCATCCCGAGCGCGTCGCACAGCGCGCGGATCGCGACGGCGGGCGAAGCCTCCACGTCCTCGAAGCGAAGCACGATCTCGGGACGATCGCCCAGCTCGGTGAGCGCCAAGCCATGAAGCCTGTTCTTGCGCGCCTTAACCCGGAGATATTCCTCATCGGTCGCGTCGGGGGCCTGAAGCTTGCGGAACGCGGGCTTGCGGTAGGTCACCGACAGCACCTGGTCGCGCGGGTCGCGCCGCAGCTCGAACGACCGGCCACCGAGCCTGTAGCGCCGCGCGAACTCGAACGAGGGCGCGCCGTGCGCGGAGTTGATGATCGCGCCGGTGCGCAGCCGATCGCGCGGCGCGGCGCGGGCCGGGGCGTAGAACATGTGGAGCAGCTCGACGGCGTCGATCAGCCGGTCGGCCTCACCGGGACCGAGCGCATCGAGCAGCGGTCGCACGTCTTGGGAGAAATAGACCTCGCCGACGAAGATCGCCCGCGCCGCGTCCTGGAGCAGCGTGCCGATCCAGTGCGATCCCGATCCGCCGATCGTCAGCATCTGGACCGGCCGGGGCGCGCTTTCGGCCCGCTCGATCGCCAGCTCGGTGAGGTACTCGGCGAGCGCGCCTCGCGCGACACCTGTCGCATCGGCGAACGCTCGCGCCGCGCGCTGCATCTTGCCGAACGAGCGGCCGTCCGCCCAGGGGGCGTCCTCCCGCAGATATGTCCCGATCGCTTCGCGCAATGTGACGCCGTCGATCGCGCGGCTTGCGCCAATGGCCGGCACGCGCGTTTTTTTGTCGCGCGCTTGCGCCTTGCGCCTGCGCAGATTGGCGCGCAGCTCGCCGGCGAGCCGCCGGGCGCGGTCGAGCCTGGTGTCGGTCATCGCGCCCCCCTGCCGCGTGCGGCGCGGTGTGCCAAGCCCGTTCTTGACAATGCCGGGCGCGTCCCGGATAGCGCCGCCTCCCCGCGCGGGGCGCGCCGCGCGCGGAAAGCGATGCTGCCGTAGCTCAGTGGTAGAGCGCATCCTTGGTAAGGCTGAGGTCGTGAGTTCGATCCTCACCGGCAGCACCATCGCCCCGTTACAGGACGGAAAATAATCCCGCCATCGCTTGACCCGGTTTCGCCGGCGGCTACGCCTATGCTGTTGAGTCGCCGGCAAGCGATGGGGAGGACGATCATGATTAAAGGATACCAACTCAGCTGGGCGAAGCGCGCGGCGATCGAGGATCGCGGCGAGGCGCGCGATTTCTTCCAGCATGGCAATCCTGCGCACGACTGGCTCGGCGCGACGGCGGGGCCGACGGTGAGCTACCGCGCGGCGGGCGGGGGAGGGGCCACGTTCGCCTATGGCAAGGGGCATGCCGCTTTCGATCTGCTCGGCGGCAAGTCCTCGAGCCTTGATGCGAGCCTGCGCCAGCTTTCGGCCCTGACCATTGAGAGCGCCGACGGGCTCGTCACCACACGGCTCGACGATACAGCGCTGCGCGAGGCCTTCCCGCTGCTCGGCATCCGCAATGGCGGCGTGGTCGTCGATATCGCCGCGGCCGACGCGGACGCGCTGCTCGGCAAGCTCAACGCGCTCGGGCTCCAGCATGGCGTCGCGATGGGCAATCTCGTCTCGGGGCTGCTCCCGCTCGCCGCGCTCGCCGCGCTTGAGGGGATGGACGGCCTGGTCTTCGCGCGCGCCTCGCAGATCGTGTCGCACGTCGGCTCGGTGACCAACCAGGCCGATCCGGCGCTCCAGGCCGATGTCGCGCGCACGGTCTACGGCGTCGACGGCAGCGGCCAGACCATCGGCTGTCTTTCGGACAGCTTCAACAACCTCAACGGATACAATTCGGACAAGAGCACCGGCGACCTGCCCAACGGCGTCCAGGTGCTCGACGACATCGCCAGCGGCGGATCGGACGAGGGGCGCGCGATGCTCCAGATCATCCACGACATCGCGCCGGGCGCCGATCTCCAGTTCCACACCGCTTTCAACGGGCTCGCCGCCTTCGCGCAGGGCATCCTCGATTTAGCCGCGGCGGGCTCGACGATCATCGTCGACGATGTCGGCTATCTCAACAACCCGATGTTCCAGGACGGGCTCACCGCGCAGGCGGTCGACGAGGTGCGCGACGACGGCGTGCTCTATTTCTCCTCGGCGGGAAACCAGGCCGACCAGTCGTATGAATCTGCGTTCGTCGATTCGGGGTTCGTGCTCTCGGGCTCGAACCACAAGCTCCACGATTTCGATCCGAGCAACGCCGAGGATCCATCGCTCAACTTCATGCTCCCGGAGGGCGGATCGATCCGGCTCACCTTCCAGTGGGACCAGCCCTGGCAATCGATCTCGGGCGGCCAGGGCACGCGTAACGATCTCGACATCTTCGTTTTCGATCCGGCCCAAGGCATCGTGGCGGTCGGCGGCGAGGACAATATCGGCGGCGACGCGCTCGAGACGATTTCCTTCACCAACCCATATTCCGGCGACGCGTTCTTCGAGCTGCTGATCGGCCACTTCTCTGGCCAGTTCGCGGGCTTCATGAAGTTCATCGACTTCAGCTCCGACGCCGTGTGGTTCGAACATGCGGTCAACAAATCGACCGCGTTCGGTCACAACAACGCCGAGGGCGCGCTCTCGATCGGCGCGGCCTCCTATCACCAGACGCCCGAATACGGCCAGAACCCGGCGCTGCCCGAGGATTTCTCGTCGCTGGGCGGAACGCGCATCCTGTTCGACGAGAACGGGGTGCGGCTCGCGAGCCCCGACTTCCGCCAGAATGTCGACTTCACCGCGGTCGACAACGGCGACACCACCTTCTTCATCGCGGGCTATGACCCCGACGGCAACGGCTTCCCCAATTTCTCGGGGACCTCGGCCGCCGCGCCCGCTGCGGCGGCCGTCGCCGCGCTGATCGCCGAAGCGACCGGGGCGGGCGCCGACGCGATCGAGCAGGCGCTGTTCATCACCGCGCTCAACATGGGCGCGGCGGGCTTCGACCGGCTCACCGGCTGGGGGCTGATCCAGGCCGACGACGCGATCGCCGCGTTGCTTCCCACCGGTGACGACGACGACGTCATCCGCGGCGGCTCGGCGGTCCAGCCGCGCCCCAACAACAACGGGATCAACGACATCAATCCCGGCGGTCCGGTCAAGAACGACAACATCAAGACCGGCAAGGGCAAGGATCTGGTCGGCGCGGGCGGCGGCAAGGACACCGTCGACGGCGGCGCGGACAACGACACGCTGCACGGCGAGGACGCCGCCGACACGCTGATCGGCGGGAAGGGCGCCGATCGGCTGTTCGGGGGCGACGGCCTCGACTGGGCGAGCTACGCCAACGCCACCAAGGCCGTCGTCGCCAATCTCGCCAACACCGCCCAGAACACCAACGACGCCGATGGCGACGTCTACAACAAGATCGAGAATCTGCTCGGCTCGGCCAAGGCCGACAAGCTCACCGGCGATGGCGCCGCCAATGTGCTCAACGGCGGGCGCGGCGCGGACACGCTCAGGGGAGGCAGCGGCGGGGACGATTTCCTGTTCGACAATATCGGCACGGGCGGTGCCGACACCATCATCGATTTCGCGGGACAGGACGATCTCCTGCTCGACGGCGGCGTCTTCGGCCTTCCCGCCGGGCCGCTCGCCGCGAGCCGCTTCGTCCTAGGCAGCAACGCCCAGGACGCCAACGACCGGCTGATCTACAAGGCGAGCACGGGCGAGCTTTGGTTCGATGCCGACGGCAACGGCGCCGGCGCCAAGGTGCTGATCGCGACGTTCTCCAACACGCCGACCCTCGCCGCGACCGACTTCACGGTGATCTGACGGCGGGTTGGGCCTCGATCACCTTGAGCCGCGCCTCGATCCGGCGCGGCCAGCGAGGTCAGCCAGACACGCAGCAAAGGCAGGCGCCAGACATCGCCGCAATCTGGTCGGCAAAGTCATCCTACTCGCCCTTTCCGCTTGCCCCATCCATCCATACGATTCCGGGTGGCATGCTGGCCAAGACCCGAGCCCCGGCAGATTCATTCGAAGGCAAATCGGGGTTCGATCCGCAGTTCCACCACATCGCGGGATCCGCGGAAAAGATGCGAAAGAACAACATCTACGGAAGGCTGAATCCTGAATTGCAGCCTTGTCGATCGTTCAGTCGATCGCTCGTCGAAGCTTTTGAACGGAAAGAGCGCGCGCAACTCCCCGGCGACGCGATTATAAACTTCGACGGCCCTAGATTCCTCACAACGCTGACAAAGCGTAGCGACGAACCTGACCTCTCCGCTTGCTTCCATTTCAATCTCGGTGTCCTCGGCGCCCGGTATTGGAACGAGCGACGTACAGTAATTGGTGCCGCTGAACTCGGCGCAATTGTCAATAATAGATGAGAAGCGGTCAGTCGCTGTGCGGGCGACCCTCTGCAGCGCCCCGCCGAATGCGAGCACGCTGTCGCTAACGCCGGGGGGAATGAGGGTTGGAGATGGTGCAGCAGGCTCCGTGCCTTGCAAAAACCTGGTGCTGACCAGCGAGCTCTCGTGAAGGGGATAAATGAGCCGACTATTTCGCACAGCGTCGCCATACCAGACCAGCTGCCCGCTCAAATGATAGGTTCCTTGTGGCGCGAGCTCAAAATCCTGCGTGACAGCATCTATGATCAGCCATTGCTCTTGGTCCTCGGGGGCATTTATCAGAACCGCGACAGTCTTGATTTCCACTGATACGGATAGCGGCATGTCGCCGAGATTCTTATATGGGATAGTGAACGTAACAGTGGGATGCTCCGGGTCTTGGCTCCATTGTTCCATCGGCTGGCCTTGGAGCAGGCTCGCGATCGCCGCTCGGTCGGCATGGAGTATCCGCCTGCATTGGCGCGTGGCCCAAGTGCTTTCCTCCTCTTCCCCACGCACATCCACCAGCCTGCGGAGCCACGGCACCGCGTACATCTGTTCTTCTCCGGCGGTGAGCAGGACAGGGTGGGCGATCATACCGCGCCACCCGCCCAGTTGAATCGCTCTCTGCCGCTGGGGACCTGTAGGATAATTCGCTGCGCCCGAGCTCTGCTGGGCAACTTGTCTCGCGACGTCCATAATCGCTGCGAAGCCGCCCCAGTTCGCGTCGACCCCGCTGCCGCGGGTCTCTACCACATAGAGGCCCGCCATCATGTCGGCCTCGCACTCGGCTAGGGGCCGATCGGCAGACCCCGGGTCGCCGATGAGCCCGCCAGTTCGCAGAAGTTGGATTTGATGCCAAGTTTCGTGAGCAATGATCCAACGCAGCACGTCGAGGCGCCATTCTTGCGGAGCGCTGGCGAGGTAGGCCGCCAGCCGCGCCCGGCCGAGCGAAAGGCCGCTGTCCGGAACGGATTCGATTGGGCCGTCCTCGGGGAAGGTATAGCGCGGCTGCACGTTCCATTCCGCCGCGATCCTGCCGAGCTCACGAATCGCGATTGTTTCAAGCTCCTCGGCCGGGACGTCCTGGGCGGAGAGCGGCGCAGAGACGAGGAGGGCCAGAGCGAGCGGCGCGAAACGCAATGGACCTGCTGCACGCTTCATGTCCTGCGCCCCGAGCGAAGCGCCTGGAGCATGAACAAGGCCGCGAGGACGAATGCCGTTACGGTCAAGCTGAACAGCCCGACCAAGGCCAGCCGGCGGTCCGTCAATTCGCCACGATCCCAGATTCGCGCGGTTTGCCCACCATAATCGGCGATCAGGTCGCTACAGCTCAGGCCAGGATTTTCCGCCACATAGGTCGCCGCCTCGGGCAGATAGGCAGATCCGGTGACCATCGGCGCGCGCGCGTCATATTGACAGGTCCAGTGGTCGGAAACGTAACTATAAGCGCCGAATAGTGCGAATGCCGCTAGCAGCGCCGCTGCCGCTGCCCAGCTCCAACCCTTGGCATGCTTCGCTTCATTCCTGCTTCGAAAGGCCACGAAGCACAGACCCGCAACAACGGTCAGCCCGAATTGGATCAGCCGAAGCGTGGGGGTTGGCGAATCCGCGATCTCTACCCGGGGAGGCGAAGATACGAACAGCACGACAATGCCGACGAGCCAGGCGGCGACTTGCGCCGGCCCCGTCCAAAGCGCCTTCATTGTACCGCCAGGTCAACGGTTATCGATTCTTGCCCCTGGAGGCCGATATCGATACGCCCGGCGCGGAATCTCCGACCGCCCCCTTCCACGGTGAACCGGTACCGGCCCGGCGGAAGCTCATGGACGGTCGCCGCCGAAGCGCTACTGAGCCTTGGAAAGCGATAGCGTGAATCCGCCCTCCGGTCCGCGACGGGACTCGCCCCCACGATCAGCCCACTGACGCGTTGGTTTCCCCGCACAGTATAAATGCCTACCCTGACGTGTCCCAATAGGCCGCCGCCGAGTCCGAGCGCGTGGCGCGACTCATCCTTGATCCGCAGGTCGGCTTCGACGTCGGCGATTTGGGCCAGCGCCAGCGTCGGGTCTTCGACGCTCGCGCTCTCGCTCAGGGATTGGGCCTGCGCCATAAGCGAGTCGGCATAGGCTGCCGTGTCGGCCGGCGCGATCGACGCAGCGGCATCCTGAAGGCGTGCAACGCGTGTATGGAGCGCGGTAAGCCTTTCCTCGGTGATAAGGCCCTCCTGCTGCGCCGCCCGCGCCTCGATCTGGCCGACAGCGGTGTGGAGCGCGAAAAAGGCACCTTCGATGGATTGGGCATTAGCCGCCCCCGCAAAGGCTAGCGCCAGTAGCAGGCTGCCGAGAAGGTGCGCGGTGAAAGCGGGCAAATTCACTTTGCCGCTCAGTCCGTTGGCGCGGGGATGAACCAGAAGCCGTAAAGTTTCCATTCTCCGTTTACCCGTTCCATATAAATGTCTTGAAAGACTTGGGCTGCAGGATATCTGACTAGGTAACGAACATAATAGAGATCGGCCGGTTGGCCTGAAAAGTCTCTCGTCAGTGCCTGAGAGCCGACATTAGCCCGCGCCCGGGCCGGTCCTCCCAGCTGGATCCTAAAATACCCGAGCTGCTCCACGAACGCGGCCTCTGTATTGTGCGAAGTGAAAACCGGTCCTGCATAGCGTCGGTAGACTTGGGCGGGGTCCCCGCTGTCCAGCGCCGCAGCGATCGCATTCGACACGTCTGGAGCGCTCGATCCCGTTTGTCCGTAGACGGGCCGCCACGGAAAGGCGGCCGAAGAAAGGATGCATGCGCAAAGCAAAACGAGGTGTCGAAAAAACCTCATCGGCTTCCTCCTCTGGTTCCTATTATAATTATTATCGGAAATGGCAAGCTTTCACGGGACGCTCTCGGACTCGATCGGCTCTCTCGCGCGAAGGTCCACCGGTCGATTGCACCTCCGATCACCGGCCAAGCGCGGCCCCCGCGAGTAGGCTGCCGCCCGCTAACCCCGGGCGTGCGACTTGCCCTGGGACTCGGCCGCCTCGATCGCCCCGATCCGCGCCTCGATCCGGCGCAGGCGCGCCTCGTCGCGCGTCTCGCGCGCCTCGCGCAGCCGCACCACCTCGACCGCG
>JACMKH010000415.1 GCA_014380205.1 Sphingomonadaceae bacterium | reverse complement strand
GGCCCCGCCGGGCGCGGCGGCGAGCCATTCCTCCACCTCGGCACGCTCCACCTCAAGGTCGGCGAACAGCGGATCGGCGAGCCGCCGCCGGATCGCGTCGGCCCCACCGCCCGGCTCCTCGCCCGCTAGCTCGCGCGGATCGAAGTCGAACGCCTCGGCGAGCCGCAGCATCAGCGCCGCGGGGATCGGTCGCTGGTCCTTCTCGATGAGGTTGAGGTAGCTCGGGCTGATCGCGAGCATCTCGGCCATCGCCGCCTGGGTCAGCCCATGCGCGCGCCGCAGCCGCCGCACCCGCCGCCCCGCGAACAGCTTCATTTGTAAATATCTTTACACATTGACCGCATGGGTTGGAGCCATAACGACCCCTAGACCCGATTTCCAGCGCATTTTGCTGGCCCTTGGGCTGTCTTTTGGATGTACTTTGGCTAGATGGTAAAGGATCGACACATGACCGACAGTTTCACCGACCTCATCCCCGCCCCCGCCGGCCGCTTCGACGGCATCGAGCGCCCCTATTCGCCCGCCGCTGTCGCGCGCCTGCGCGGCAGCCTCGCGATCGAGCACACGCTCGCGCGGCGCGGCGCGGCTCGGCTCTGGGAGCTGCTCCACGACGAGGACTATGTCCCCGCGCTCGGCGCGATGTCGGGCAACCAGGCGATGCAGCAGGTCCGCGCGGGCCTCAAGGCGATCTATCTTTCGGGCTGGCAGGTCGCCGCCGACGCCAACACCGCGGGCGCGATGTATCCCGATCAGTCGCTCTACCCCGCCAACGCCGGCCCCGAGCTCGCCAAAAAGATCAACAACGCGCTCCAGCGCGCCGACCAGATCGAGCATTCCGAAGGCGGCGCGACCCGCGACTGGTTCGCCCCGATCGTCGCCGACGCCGAGGCGGGCTTCGGCGGGCCGCTCAACTGCTTCGAGATCATGAAGGCCTATGTCGCCGCGGGCGCGGCTGGCGTGCACTACGAGGACCAGCTCGCCTCGGAGAAGAAGTGCGGCCACCTCGGCGGCAAGGTGCTCATCCCGACCCAGGCCCACATCCGCAACCTCGACGCCGCCCGCCTCGCCGCCGACGTCTGCGGCGTCCCGACGATCGTGCTCGCGCGCACCGACGCCGAATCGGCGAAGCTGCTGACCTCGGACGTCGACGAGCGCGACCATGAGTTCATCACCGGCGAGCGCACTCCCGAGGGCTTCTTCCGCCTCAAAGAGGGGACAGGCGTCGACCATTGCATCAAGCGCGGCCTCGCCTTCGCCGCGCACGCCGACCTGCTGTGGTGGGAGACAAGCAAGCCCAACATGGCCGACGCGCGCCGCTTCGCCGAGGCGATCAAGCGCGAGCACCCGGAAAAGCTGCTCGCCTACAACTGCTCGCCGAGTTTCAACTGGGAGGCCAATCTCGACAAGGACGATATCGCGCGCTTCCAGCGCGAGCTCGGCGCGATGGGCTACAAGTTCCAGTTCGTCACGCTCGCGGGCTTCCACCAGCTCAACCACGGCATGTTCGAGCTCGCGCGCGGCTACCGGGACCGCGGCATGGCGGCCTATTCGGAGCTCCAGCAAGCCGAGTTCGCGAGCGAGGCCAACGGCTACACCGCGACCCGCCACCAGCGTGAGGTCGGCACCGGCTATTTCGACCTGGTGGCGAACGCGGTCTCGGGCGGCGCGAGCTCGACCGTCGCCCTCGCCGCCTCGACCGAAGCCGACCAGTTCGAGCCGACCGCGCTCGCGGCGGAGTAGCGGACAAGGAGAGGAACTGGGCGGGGGCGGGCGCTCCCGCCAGCCCCCCCCCCCGTGACCATCGACTGCCTTGGCGCCGACGGGCTGTTCGCCCTGCACCGACCGCGCTAGAGGCGCGACATGACCCGGATGACCGTCAACGGCCAGCCCGTTCATTACCGGATGGACCCGCAGACCCCGCTGCTCTGGGCGCTGCGCGACGCATCGAACCTGACCGGGACCAAATATGGCTGCGGGATCGGGGTGTGCGGCGCGTGCACGGTGCATATCGACGGGCAGGCGGTGCGATCGTGCGCGATCAGCCTCGCGGAGGCCGAGGGCGGATTCGTCACGACGATCGAGGCGCTGTCGCGGACACGCGACCATCCGGTGCAGCAGGCGTGGATCGCGAAAATGGTGCCCCAGTGCGGCTATTGCCAGCCGGGGATGATCATGGCGGTCGCGGCGATGCTCGAGCGCAACGCCAGCCCGACCGACGAGGAGATCGACGCCGAGATCACCAACATCTGCCGCTGCGGGACCTATCCCAGGATCAGGGAGGCGATCCGGCTCGCCGGGCGCGTCGCTTCGGGCGACGAGCGGATCGCCGCCGCGCCGCCGCCGGGGGTCGATCCCGAGGATGCGGCCAGCGAGG
>JACMKH010000414.1 GCA_014380205.1 Sphingomonadaceae bacterium | reverse complement strand
CGCGGGTGGCCCCTGCGGCGCGGGGCCCGCGCAGGGGCTGATCGGGCGCGCGGTCGATTCGGCGGTGGGCGCCGAGGCGATGCGCCTTTCGGGCGCGCAAACGCTCCGCTGGATCGGGCCCGGGCAAGCGGTGACGATGGATTATCGGCCCGACCGGCTCAATGTGGAGTACGACGAGGGCCGCAGGGTGACCGCAATCAGGTGCGGGTGAGTATCACGAAGACCGCGTAGCTCACCCCAACGCCCCGAATCCCCGCCCAGCCGTCCACCCCCCGTCCGCCGGCAGCACCACGCCAGAGACGTAGCGCGCCGCATCCGAGGCGAGGAACAGGCAGACGTCGGCGACATCGTCGACCGTGCCGAGCCGGCCGAGCGGCACCGCCTTGGCTGAGCGCGCCTTGGCCTCGGGGGTGGGCGCAAGCCGCTCCATCCCCTCGGTTCCCTCGATCGGGCCGGGCGAGACCGAATTGACGCGAATCCCCTCCCGTCCCCATTCGATCGCGAGCGTTTTGGTGATCATGTCGACCCCCGCCTTGGCCGCGCAGACATGGAGCTGCGCCGCCATCGGGATCCACGCCTGGGGCGCGGAGATGTTGATGATGCTGCCGCCAGGCCTGGTCATCGCCTCATAGGCCGCGCGCGCGACGTGGAAGGTGCCGAACGCGTCGATCTCCATCACCGAGCGGAAGCCGTTGGGGCTGATCGCGGTCGCGGGCGCGGGAAAATTGCCCGCCGCCCCCGAGACGAGCACGTCGATCGTCCCGCGCCTGGCGGCGTGATCGTCGATCGCCGCCTTGACCGCGTCGAAATCGCGCACGTCGAGCGCATAGCCCAGCGCCTCCTCGTCGCCCGACAGCGCGGCGCGCGCGGCCTCAACCTTGCCGGGATTGCGGCTCGCCACCGCGAGCCTCGCGCCCGCGCGCGCGAAGGCATGCGCGATGCCGAGGTTGATCCCGCTCGTCCCGCCGAAGACGAAGACGTTGGCGCCGGTGAAGTCGAAACTGGCGGTGGGCATGGCGGTTCTCTCCTTGGCTCCTCTCCCCTTGCGGGAGAGGACAACGAAGACTTGGCGGCTTTGCCGCCTAGTCGCAGTCGGAGGGGGGAGTCGAGGCGGGCGACACGCGCAACCGCCTCACGCTGCGCTCTGCCCCTCTCCCTAACCCTCTCCCGCAAGGGGAGAGGGAACAGGCTCGATCCTCACCAGCAGCGTCCCCTCGCTGACCTGCCCGCCCTCGCGCGCCGGAAGCTCGGCGACCGTCCCGTCGAACGGCGCGACGAGGCTGTGCTCCATCTTCATCGCCTCGAGCGTGACGAGCTTGTCGCCCTTGGCGACCGCCTCCCCCTCCCCCACCGCGACCGCGATGA
This sequence comes from Sphingomonadaceae bacterium, assembly GCA_014380205.1. Taxonomy (GTDB): domain Bacteria; phylum Pseudomonadota; class Alphaproteobacteria; order Sphingomonadales; family Sphingomonadaceae; genus Parasphingopyxis. Next base: position 4,651 of record JACMKH010000414.1, on the reverse strand, counting down.
CCCGCCCCGGCATCGGCGAGAGGATCGCGCCGTCCGATGCGGCTCCGGTGGCGCCCGGCTCGGCACGAGCTTCGGTCAGGACGAAAGTGTTACCCCCTTCCGAGACGAGATAGCCCTCGTCCTCGACAGTCACATACAGAGCAGTGTTGGCGTCGATCTCATCGAACCGGACCTCATGGTCCTGCTTGCCGTCGTTCAGCCTGACAATCGTCGGTCTGTCCGATGCGTTCGCGCGAAAACCTCGCAACCAGCTCCAAGGCGAGCCTGGACGATCTATATAGGTGTCGCCGATGCTGTCGGCTGTGGTGCCGAGAGCACGATCCACCGCGACCATTGCCACCGACTGTAGGGCAAGGTCGCTGGGTTCGGTTTGGGGCAACAGGTCATCCAATCGTCGCCCAATCAATCCCGTATCCACGTTTCCGCTCTCAAAATCAGGCTCGGCAAGCAGATTGGCCAGGAACTGCGCATTGCATTTCACTGGCCAGCATTGGACGTATTCGCACATTTCGGAGAGATTCGAGATTGCATCCGCACGTGTGTCGGCATGCACGACAAGCTTCGCGATCATCGGATCGTAGAAGGGCGAGATGTGATCGCCTTTCTGGACGCCGGTTTCGACCCGCGAATGGCGGCGCCTGCTGAGACCGTGAATGGCAAAGTGCTTCAACGGTCCCGTTGACGGAAGGAATCCGGCGGCGACGTCCTCCGCATAAAGCCGCGCCTCGATCGCCCACCCGTCGATCGCCAGCTCCTCCTGCCGCAGCGGCAGCGCCTCCCCGCTCGCCACCCGAAGCTGCCATTCGACCAGATCAACCCCGGTGACCTCCTCGGTCACCGGATGCTCGACCTGGAGGCGCGTGTTCATCTCCATGAACCAGATGCGGTCGGCGCGCAGGCCCTCCGACGCGTCGGCGATGAACTCGATCGTCCCAGCGCCGACATAATCGACCGCCTTCGCCGCGCGCACCGCCGCGCCGCAGATCGCCTCGCGCGTCGCCTCGTCCATCCCCGGGGCGGGGGCCTCCTCGATCACCTTCTGGTGGCGGCGCTGGAGCGAGCAGTCGCGCTCGAACAGGTGGACGACATTGCCGTGCGTATCGCCGAACACCTGCACCTCGATATGGCGCGGGTTGGTGATCCACTTCTCGAGCAGCACCTCATCGTTGCCGAACGCGGCCTCCGCCTCGCGCCGGCATGACGCCAGCGCGTCGGCGAAATCGCCCGCCGCCTCGACCTTTCGCATCCCCTTGCCGCCGCCCCCCGCGACCGCCTTGATCAGCACCGGCCAGCCGATTTTTTCGGCCTCGCGCGCCAGCCGCGCCTCGGACTGGTCCTCGCCCATATAGCCCGGCGTGACGGGAACCCCCGCCTCCTGCATCAGCTTCTTGGCGGCGTCCTTGAGCCCCATCGCGGTGATGCTGGCGGGCCGCGGGCCGACCCAGATCAGCCCGGCGTCGATCACGGCCTGCGCGAATTCGGCGTTCTCGGAGAGGAAGCCGTATCCGGGATGGATCGCCTCCGCACCGGTCGCCCTCGCCGCCGCGATGATCTTCTCGCCGACGAGATAGCTTTCGCGCGCCGGGCTCGGCCCGATATGCACCGCCTCGTCCGCCTCGCGCACATGCAGCGCTTTGGCGTCCGCGTCCGAATAGACCGCGACCGTGCGCACCCCCATCCGCCGCGCCGTCCGCATGATCCGATACGCGATCTCACCCCGATTGGCTATGAGGAGGGAGGCGATCATCGGGCGGCGACCAATTCGATTTCGAGAAGCCAGCGCTCGTCGTAGATGCCCGCGATGATCACCGTCAACGCGGGCGCGCGACCGCCGAGGATTTCGCGGCGTATGGCCGAATTTTCGTCGGCATGCGCGCGGTCGGCGAGGAAGGTGGTGAGCTTGACGATGTCCCCCAGCCCCATCCCAGCAGCGCGAAGCTGCGCCTCGAGATTGCGCCAGACGAGGCGGCATTGCTCGGAGAAGCTCTCCGGAACGCCCCCGTCCGCGCCTACCGGGATCTGCCCGCTGACGAAGACCAGCTCGCCGAAATCGGAAAGCCGAACCGCCTGGGCATAGCCGCCCGAGGGCGCGGGCGCATCAGGCGCGTTGACAGGCTCGGCTCGCGTCACTCGCGCCCGCACCCTTCCGTCCGCCGCGTCCACGTCAGGTTGAGCACCCGCCACCTGCCCTCGCGGCGCACGAGGTCGAAATGGTCGATCCCGCAGTGCGAGAAGCGGCCGTCGAAGGTGAACTCATAGGCGGTCCAGACCATCGCGATGTCGCCGTCGACATGGACGTGCGGGTCGATCGCGCGCTCGGCGGGCGTCCCCTCGATCGCCGCGAGCCGGCCCGCGAAATCGGCCCAGCTCCGCGAGACGATCCGCGCCTCGCCCGTCTCGTCAGTGAAGCTCGCGGTCGCGACGCCCTCGGGCGCGGTGAGCGCGAGCATCGCCGCGCCGTCCTTCGCCCCGAGCGCCGCGAACAGCGCATCGACGGTCGCGAGTACCGCGGCGGAATCCTCGGCCGAGGCGTGCTGCGCGGAGGCGGGGGTGGCGGCGAGGAGGAGCATCAGCGGAAACATCAGGCGGCGCATGCGAGAACTCCATCGCTTCTGAAAACCGCGCCCAGACTTATCGGGGCGAGGGGGTCGTCCGTAACATGGCGAAGGGGATACCGTGCCCAGCACCTCACAATTCGACCCCATAGACGTTGATCTCCTAGCATTCTGTGGCCTAACTGGACAGCGATGGTTGACGAACAGCAGATTGAAAACTGGCTTAACGAAGGCGCGTCGGACCGCGCCGTGGGAGAGATGTTGTCGAACTTAGGCACACCCCTGCCCAACTCCTATTTGCAATTCATACGTCAGCACAACGGAGGCGAGGGATTCGTCGGCAAGCACTATCTGTCGCTTTGGAAAATTGAAGACTTGGCGCAGTTTAACAAAGATTATGAAGTTTTCGACTACGCCCCTGGCTTCATTTTCTTCGGGTCGTATGGCGGTGGCGAGGGCTTTGCGTTTGATACGACAGACCAAAGATTGCCGATCAGTATCATCCCTTTCATCGGAATGTCGCGAGAGGACGCCATTCGCGTCAGCGACTCGTTCGATGGCTTTTTTGAAGCGCTTCGGAAGGATGAATTTGGCCGACCTAGTGCCTTCATAACTACATCCTGAACACCCCGAACGCCGGCCTCTCCACCACCGGCGCATTCAGCGTCGCCGCGAAGGCCAGCCCCAGCACATCCCGCGTCTGCGCCGGATCGATGATCCCGTCGTCCCAGAGCCGCGCGGTCGCGTGCCAGGGGTTGCCTTGCGCTTCGTAATCGTCGCGGATCGGCTGCTTGAAGGCTTCGGCCTCCTCCGCGCTCCACTTGTCCGCGTCGCGGTGGACCGTGGCGAGCACGCTCGCGGCCTGCTCGCCGCCCATCACGCTGATCCGGCTGTTGGGCCAGGTGAACAGGAAGCGCGGGGAATAGGCGCGGCCGCACATGCCGTAATTGCCCGCGCCGAAGCTGCCGCCGATCAGCAGCGTGATCTTGGGGACGGTCGCGGTGGCGACGGCGGTGACGAGCTTGGCGCCGTGCTTGGCGATGCCCTCGGCCTCGTATTTGCCGCCGACCATGAAGCCCGAGATGTTCTGGAGGAAAAGCAGCGGCACGCGGCGCTGGCAGGCGAGCTCGATGAAATGCGCGCCCTTGACCGCGCTTTCGGAGAACAGGACGCCGTTGTTGGCGAGGATCGCGACGGGGATGCCCCAGATGTGGGCGAAGCCGCAGACGAGGGTCGCGCCGTAGAGCGACTTGAACTCGTGGAACTCGGAGCCGTCGACGATCCGCGCGATGACCTCGTGGACGTCATAGGGCGCGCGGACGTCGACGGGGACGATGCCGTAAAGCTCCTCGGCGTCGTATTTGGGCGCGCGCGGTTCGGCCAGCGTGATCCCCGCGTCGGGCGGCGCGTTAAGGGTTGAGACGATGTCGCGGACGATGGTCAGCGCATGCTCGTCATTCTCGGCGACATGATCGACCACGCCCGATTTGCGACCGTGGAGATCGCCGCCGCCAAGCTCCTCGGCGCTGATCTCCTCGCCCGTCGCGGCTTTGACCAGCGGCGGCCCGGCGAGGAAGATCGTGCCCTGCCCGCGCACGATCACGCTCTCGTCGGACATCGCGGGGACATAGGCCCCGCCCGCGGTGCAGCTCCCCATCACGCAGGCGATCTGGGGGATGCCCTTGGCGGACATGTTCGCCTGATTGTAGAAGATGCGGCCGAAATGGTCGCGGTCGGGAAAGACCTCGGACTGGTGCGGCAGGTTGGCGCCGCCCGAATCGACCAGATAAACGCACGGCAGCCGGTTCGCCTCGGCAATCTCCTGCGCGCGCAGATGCTTCTTGACCGTCATCGGATAGTAAGTGCCGCCCTTCACCGTCGCGTCGTTGGCGACGATCATGCACTGGCGGCCCGAGACGCGCCCGATCGCGGCGATCATCCCCGCCCCGGGCACCTCGCCCTTGTACATGTCGCACGCGGCGAGCTGGCCGATCTCGAGCAGCGGCGAGCCCGGATCGAGCAGCCGCTCGACGCGATCGCGTGGCAGAAGCTTGCCGCGGCTGACATGACGCTCGCGCGAAGCCTCGGAGCCGCCT
>JACMKH010000056.1 GCA_014380205.1 Sphingomonadaceae bacterium | reverse complement strand
GGCTGCGCGCGCGCGTCGCCGGGGGCGTCGCCGAGTTCCGCGCGGCGTCGGGCCGAGCACCCGGCCTCGCGGTGGTGCTCGTCGGCGAGGACCCGGCGAGTCAGGTGTATGTCCGCGCCAAGGCGAAGGCGACGCTCGAGGCGGGAATGGAGAGCTTCAAGCATGCGCTCCCCGCCCAGACCAGCCAGGAGGATCTGCTCGCGCTCGTCAATCTGCTCAACGCCGACGACCGCGTCGATGGCATCCTCGTCCAGCTGCCGCTGCCCGACCACATCGACGAGCAGGCGGTGATCGCCGCGCTCGATCCCAACAAGGATGTCGACGGCTTCCATCCGGTCAACGCGGGCCGCCTCGCGATCGGCCTGCCCGGCTTCGTCCCGTGCACGCCGCTCGGCTGCCTGATGCTGCTCAAGGAGCGGCTCGGTGACCTCGAGGGATTCGACGCGATGGTGATCGGCCGTTCGAACATTGTCGGCAAGCCCATGGCGCAGCTGCTGATCCGTGAAAGCTGCACGGTCACGGTCGCGCATTCGCGCACGCGCGACCTGCCCGGCCTCGTCCGCCGCGCCGACATCGTCGTCGCTGCGGTCGGGCGGCCTCGGATGGTCAAGGGCGACTGGATCAAGCCCGGCGCGGCGGTTATCGACGTCGGCATCAACCGCGTTCCCGCCGAAGAGGAAGGCAAGACGCGCCTCGTCGGCGATGTCGACTATGATTCGGCCGTCCGCGTCGCGGGCGCGATCACCCCCGTTCCCGGCGGCGTCGGCCCGATGACCATCGCCGTGCTGCTCCGCAACACGCTCGTCGCCGCGCATCGCCGCGAGGGCGCGGCTGAGCCGCTGGACATCTGATGGACCCCGCGCTCGTCGAGCTGTTCGTCTCCGCGCTCGCGACCTTCTTCGTCGTGATCGACCCGCCCGGCTGCGCGCCGATCTATGCGAGCATGACCACCGAGGCGAGCCCGCGCCAGCGCCGCGCGATGGCGGTGCGCGCGGTGTTCGTCGCGACCCTGATCCTGATCTTCTTCGCGCTGCTCGGCGAGCAGATGCTCGACGCGCTCGGCATCAGCCTCGACGCGTTTCGCATCTCGGGCGGGATTATGCTGTTCTACATCGCCTTCGAGATGATCTTCGAGCGCCGCACCAAGCGCCGCGAGGACCGCGCGCAGAAGATCATCGACACGCCCGAGGTCGAAGACGTCTCGGTCTTCCCAATGGCGATGCCGATGATCGCCGGACCGGGCTCGATCGCCTCGGTGATGCTGCTCGCGGGGCGTAGCCAAGGCTATCAGGAATCGCTTACCGTGTTCGCCGCGCTCGGCGCGATCCTGCTGCTGACCTTGCTCGCGCTGCTCGCGGCGGGGGCGATGATGCGGCTGCTCGGCAAGAAGATCGAGGCGGTGATCACGCGCCTGCTCGGCGTGATCCTCGCCGCGCTCGCCGCGCAGTTCGTCATCGACGGCGTCGTCGCGGCGTTCAATCTCGCCTGACGCGCCACAGCCTTAACGGCGAATCCTCGAGAAGCGCGATCTCCTCGAGCCACTCCGGCGCGCGGCCCGCGATCAGGTGCGCGGCGAAGCTGTCGCTTCCGGCGCGGCGGTAGAGCTGGGTCTCGCCTAGCGTGGGGCAGATCAGCACATAGTCGACGCCGCGCCGCGCGATCATCGCGCGCGCCGCCGCCTCGTCGCCCTCGAAGGTGCGCATGATCTCGACGATCGCCTCGCCGTTGCGGTGATAGGGGCCCGCGATCGCGTCGTGGTGGGTGGTCACGATCAGCCGGGGACCGAGATCGACCTGGGTGAGCACAAGCCCTTGGGGCTGCGCGCCGACCGCCGCGAGGTCAGCCTCGCGCCGGCAGCGCGCGGCCATCGCGCGACTCTGGCGAAGCGCCGCGTTGGGCCGCTCGGGGAACAGCGTCGTCGGGATGAAGGTCACGTATCCGGTGATCACGCCGAACACCGCGAGCGTTCCCACGATGCGCGCGGGCATCGAGGTCAGCGTCCGGATGCGCGCGAGCAGCAGCCAGCCGAGCGCGCTCGCACCCGCCACGGCGATGAGCTGCGCCCCCGGCGCGACGCGGAGCTGGACGAACAGCAGCCCGGTCGAGACCAGCGAGAGCAGCGCCATCATCGCCCAGCGCATCGCCTCGGGATCGCGCCGCAGCCGCCACGCCATCACCCCCGCGCCGATCAGCCCGACCAGCGGCAGCGCGATCGCGCGCAACCCCGTCCGCCATCCGTGGCCGTAGATCGGCTTGGCCTCGCGGACATTGTCGAGCCACATCGTTCGCGCCGCGTCGCTGACGCCGAACGGATTGGTCAGGCAATCGGGCCAGAGCAGCACGAAGACGAGCCCAATCGCGCCTCCCGCGACCGCCGCCGAGCCGAGCCGGAGCGGCCAGGTTGCGAGCCGGAGCATCGGCAGCGCGAACAGCGCCGCGCCCGCCGGAATCAGCGCCGAGATCCAGACGGGCGAGAGTGCGTCGCAGACCGGCGCGCGGTTGGCCCAGGAAGCGAAAAGCAGGAAGCCGATCGCGGTCCCGCCCGCGAGGCTCGCGCCATAGGTTTGGAGCCGCCCTGCCTCGCGCTCGTCGCGCACCCAGAGCAACGCGATCAGCCCCGCGACCGCGACGATGAAGATCAGCATCTCGAGCCCGATCGCGAGGCTCACCGCGCTCGCCAGCCCCGCGGTCGCGCCGCCGCGTCGGCCCCTGGGGTCGGCGAAGCCCGCGAGGCTGGTCAGCAGCAGCGCGAGCTGCCAGCCGTGATGGTCGATCCGCATCGGCGACCACATCGAAAGCGCGATATGCGCGCACAGCGCGACGGCGATCCCGATCGGCCAGGCGCGCGGATCGATCATCCGCCGCGTCACCAGCGCCGCCGCGAACAGCCCGAGTCCGAGCGGGATCATCGGCGCGATCGCCGCCGCCCAGCGCCCGGCCCAGGGCGTCGCCATGAAAGGCTCGAACAGCAGGATCAGCCCCGCGAGCGGCAGGTCGACGATCCGGCTCCAATGGATGTTCGCGCCCTCGGGCGGCGACAGGCGGTGCTGCGCGAGATCGAACCAGTGCTGGCCATCGAGCAGCGCGCGGACCTGCGCGAGGCGCAGATTGTCGTCGGTGTCCGAAAGCCCGAGCCCCTCGATCTGCGCCCAGCGCACCCAGATCAGCGCGGCGGCGACCGCGATCCATGCGATCAGAACCCCGGCCTTCCAGCGCCGATCGAGGAGTTCGCTCACTTGCAAATCGCGGCTCCCCTCCCCATTGGCCCAGCTTCTGTTATGGAGCCGGCGTCAGGATCGGCCGCCAGCCGCGTCCGATAGCGTCAACCAGGTTCCGGGTCCATGCTCCGCCTTAGCCCCGATTTGCGCGACCAGATTCTGCGCTACGGCGTCAGCGGCGCGGGGCTGACGGCTTTTTACTCAGCGGTTTACTGGATCTTCGCGGTGCCGATCGCGATCGCGCCGTTGCTCGCCAATCTGATCGCCTTCCTCGCCACCGTCGTCGCGGGCTGGCTGATCCATTCGCGCTGGAGCTTTCGCGGACACGGCAGCCGCGACAAGCCGATGCGGCAGGGCGCGATCTTCCTTGCGGTCAACATCGGCGGCTTCCTGCTCAACAGCCTCTGGGTGTGGCTGCTCGTCGAATATTACGGGCTCGCGCCTTCGTGGCCGATCCTGCCGATCATGTTCGTGACGCCCTGGCTGAGCTTCTACTTCAACCGCCGCTGGACCTTCAGCTGATGGCGCGCGGGCGGCGGCTAGGTTTGGTTAACGATTTGTGTCTAACGACCGGCGCATGCGGCGGAAGGGGAGGGGCATGATCGAGGCGGGCGAGCGCACCGCGGTCCGCAAGCGCGGGCCGCACACGCCGATCCTGATGTATGGCGTGCTGCTCTTCCTCGCGGGCTTCGCGATGTATCTCGCGGGCGTACTGCTCGTCTTTCCGCGCTACATCTTCAATTTGCGCGAGACGCTCGACCCCGTCGCCGAATGGCTGGTGTGGTATAGCGGCGTGCCGATCGTCGCGGGGATCGCGCTCGCGCTGATCGACCTCCTCTATTTCATGAGCCGCAAGAAGCCCGATGTCCCTGTGCGCTACGAGCCGATCGAGCACCGCGTCACCGTCGCGCTCACCGCCTACAACGACGAGGCGAGCATCGCCGAGGCGGTGCGCGATTTTGTCGAGCATCCGCTCGTCGAGCGCGTCATCGTCGTCAGCAACAACAGCGCGGACCGGACGTTCGAGCGCGCCGAGGCGGCGGGCGCGCTGACCTTCAACGAGCCGCTGCCCGGCTACGGCCGCTGCGTCCACCGCTGCCTGACCGAGGCCGCGCGCTTCGACGACGCCGAGGCGATCGTGCTGTGCGAGGGCGACCGAACCTTCCGCGCCTATGACATCGGCAAGCTGCTCGCCTATGCGCCCCACGCCGACATCGTCAACGGCACGCGCACCGTCGAGCCGCTCCGCCAGTATGAGACCCAGCTCAGCACCTTCATGTATTACGGCAACGTCTTCGTGGGGAAATTGCTCGAGTTCAAGCATTTGGGCCGTGGCACGATCACCGATGTCGGGACGACCTACAAACTCTGCCGCCGTGAGGCGCTGCTGGCGCTGCTCCCCAAGCTCAATCCGGGCGTCAATCTCGAGTTCAACGCGCATTTCCTCGACACCGCGCTCGCCAACGACCTCATCCTGCTCGAATGCCCGATCACCTTCCACCCGCGCGTCGGCGTCTCCAAGGGCGGCAACGTCAACAACTGGCGCGGCTTCACGGTCGGCGCGCGGATGATCGCGGGGGTCGTGTTCGGCTGGAGGAAGCCCGTATGATCGAGGGTTATCACGACAGCCGCCTCGCGCGCGATGAGAAGCGCGATGTCGTGTGGAAGGCGCTCTGGCGTTACCATTTTCGCCACCGCATCGGCCCCGATGATTGCGTGCTTGATCTCGGCTGCGGCTATGGCGAGTTCATCAACAATGTCGTTGCAAGGCGCCGCATCGGGCTCGATCTGTGGCCAGACATGCCCGTGCAACTTGCGCCCGGTGTTGAGGCGATCGTCGCGCCGGTCAGCGATCTTTCGGCGATCGACGACGGCGCGGTCGACTACGCCTTCGCGAGCAACATCTTCGAGCACATCAGCCAGGCCGAGCTCGCCGACACGCTCGCCCAGCTCCGCGCCAAGCTCAGCCCGCGCGGCCAGCTCACCATGCTCCAGCCCAACTACCGCTACGCGAGCCGCGAATATTTCGACGACTACACCCACCGCTCGATCTGGTCGCATATCGGCCTCGCCGATTTCCTGACCGCACACGGCTGGCGCGTGACCGAGGTCCGCCCGCGCTTCCTCCCGCTCACGGTCAAGTCGCGGCTACCGGTCTGGCCGATGCTGATCGGCCTCTACCTCGCCTCGCCGCTCAAGCCGCTCGGCAAGCAGATGTTGCTCGTGGCGAGGCCGCGATGAGTGCATCGTGGCGCGCGCGCGCGCCGTATCTGATTCCTTGGGCGCTCGCGCTGCTGCTGCTCGCGATGCTCGCCGGCCGGTTCGCGATCTTCCTCGTCGATAGTTGGGCGGCGGCGACCTACTCTTATGAGCTCGATTACGGCGAGGGCATCGTCTGGCAGCAGGCCGACATGATCTTCGAGGGCCGCGGCTATGGCGATATCACGCGCTATCCCTTCATCGTCTTTCACTATCCGCCGCTCTACCATCTCGTCTCGGGCGGGCTCGCGCGGCTGACCGGGCTCGATCCGTTGCTTACGGGCCGGCTGGTCTCGCTGCTCGCGACGCTGGCGACCGCCGCGCTGATCTTCTGGATGGTCAGCGGCGCCGCCGAGCGCCGCCGCGACGCGCTCCCCTCCGCCGCGATCGCCGCGCTGCTGCCCTTCCTCACCACGCCCTTCCTGCTCTGGTCGCCGCTGATGCGCGTCGACATGCTCGCGCTGCTATTCGGGACGGCGGGGATCGCGCTGATCGTGGCCTCGCGCGAGCGGCCCCGCCTCGCCATCCTCGCCGGCCTGTGCTTCGCGCTCGCGGTGTTCACGCGCCAGACCGCTATCTTCGCCCCGGCGGCCTGCTTCGCCGCGCTGCTGCTGGTCGACCGCCGGCGCGCGCTGTTCGCGATCGCGGTGACCGTCGGCTGGGGCCTGATCTTCCTCGCCGCAGCGATCATCGCCACCGACGGCGGCTTCCTCGATCACGTCTTCCTCTACAACATCAACCGCTTCAGCGCCGAGCATTTCGCCCGCTACATGGGCCGCGCGCTCCGCCCGCAGCTGCCGCTGCTGCTGCTCGCCGCGCTCGTGACGATTGGATTGATCGTCTACCTCGCGCGCCTGCGGCGCGAGTCAGGGAGCCGCGCCTTCTTCGCCGCGATTGCCGAAGATCGCGGGCGCTTCACGCTGCTCGTCGCGCTGATCTATCTCGCGATCAGCGCCGCGGGCCTCGCGATGGTTGCCAAGATCGGCTCCAACCTCAACTATTTCCTCGATTTCTACGTGGCGATCACGCTCGTCGTTGGAATCGCGCTGCATCTCCTGCTGACGCGCGCACGCGTCGGGCACGATGGAGCGGAGGCCAGGGCGGTGAGCTATGCATCGCTGATCGCCGTCATCGGGCTCGTTCAGGTCGCGGTCGCGATGCGGCCGATCTACCGACAGTTCATCGATCATCGCCCGCCCGCCGCCGAGCTCGCCGCGACGGTCGAGGAGATGGGCCGCGCCGAGCGCCCGATCGTCTCGGACGACATGGTCCTGCTACGGCGCGCGGGAAAGCAGGTTCCCTGGGAATCGGCGATCTTCGCCGAGCTCGCGTATATGGGCCTCTGGGATGAGGCGCCGATCATCCGGATGATCGACGATCGCGCCTTCGCGATGCTCTACACCTATGGCGGGCCCGGCAATCCCTTCTTTGAGGCGCGCTACACGCCCGGCGTCCAGGCGGCGATAGCGCGGGCGTATCCGCGCAAGCGCCGGATCGGAGGCTTCGTGATGCACTATCCGGTAGCGCCATGACCGAAGGCGTGGCGCGGAGGTTGCGCGCCGCGCTGCTGGTGGCCCTGTGGACCGCGGCGGGCGGCGTCGGCGTCCTGATGATCGGGCTCGACATCTCGCGCCTCGACGGCCTGATGGTCGACAACCGCATGGTCCCGCCCGATCTGCTCGCGCGGCTCGGACGCATCGCGGGCGGCGACGACGTGCTGATCGGCCGCGATTTCATCAATGTCTGGACCGCGGGCCATATCGTCGCCGACGGCCGGCCCGAGCTGCTCTACGACGTCGAGGCCTATCGCGCCTATCAGCAGGCGCTCGTGGGCCACGATCTCGACGCGCACAACTATTCCTATCCGCCGCTGAGCCTGCCGCTGACGGCGCCCTTCGGTCTGCTCGCCTATCCGCTCGCGCTGGCGCTCTGGCTGATCGGCACGGGCGTGCTGTTCGTCCATGCGGCGCGGCCGTGGATGCGCGAGGCGCGTCTCCCCGCGATCCTTGTCCTGCTGCTCCCCGCCTCGCTGCTCAACATCTGGACAGGGCATTACGGCTTTATAGTCGGCGCGCTCTGGCTCTACGGCTGGCGCGCGCTCGAGCGAGCGCCGACGCGCGCGGGGGTCGCCCTCGGCCTGATCGCTCTCAAGCCGCACCTCGGCGTGCTTCTCCCCATCGTGCTGGCGCTGCGCGGCCAATGGCGAAGCTTCGCCGCCGCCGCGGCGATCGTGCTCGGCCTGATCCTGCTCAGCCTCGCGCTGTTCGGGCCATCGCTATGGTCCGACTATCTCTCGCGCACCACGGGTGAGCAGGCGCGGATGATCGACGCGGGCGCGGCGTTCTTCGGCGCGATGTCGACCTCGCCCGCCACCGCCGTGCTCGCGCTCGGCGCAGGCGAAAGCGTGGCGCTGGTCGCCCAGGCGCTGATCGCGGCGGTTGCGC
>JACMKH010000413.1 GCA_014380205.1 Sphingomonadaceae bacterium | reverse complement strand
GGCGGCGGCGAGCGCGGCGAGGAGCGCGGATTCGGCCGGCTCGGGGGCGTAAGGCAGCGATGTTTCGGTCTCGTCTCGCGCCCCGCCGGGAATATGGGCAGCGGCGGCGTCGGATTGAGTTTGACCCCACCCCTCCTTCTTCAGGATATTCGCCGCGCGCTTGTAGGCGGCGAGGAGGTCGGCGCCGTCGTCGGTCTCGACAAAGGCCTGGAGCGCGCGGACGCGGGCGAGCAGGCGGACGAGATCGTCCTCGCCACCGAGTGCGAAGACGGCGTCGATGAGATCGTGGCGGACGCCGGCCTCGCGCTGCTGGACTTTGAGGCGATCGGCGAAGAAGTCACCAATGTCGTTCAGGAGCTTCCACATTAGCACCAACGCCAGCCCCTCGATGTCCGAACTATCATCACCCCGGTAGGCAGCTCGTAAACGAGCGATTATAACGTCGCGAGATTCATTCGGCAGCAATTGGTGCTCCATGGAAACTGCGGCAGCTTCAATAAAACTCATACGAATGTCATTCGCGGTAAGCAGACTTATCACACCGAGACCTGCTCGCCTCAAAGCGAACGGGTCCTTCGAGCCAGTTGGCAACATCTCTTCGGCAAAAAACGCAAATAGCGTATCCAACCTGTCCGCTAGCGCCACGGCCACGGTCACGGGCTCCGTGGGAACCTCATCCCCCTGCCCCGCAGGCTTGTAATGGTCGCGGATCGCGGCGGCGATGCGGGGGTCGAGGCCTTCTGCGCGGGCGTAGTGACCGCCCATTACGCCCTGGAGCTCGGGGAACTCGCCGACCATCTGGGTGACGAGATCGGCCTTGCAGAGGCGGGCGGCGGTCTCGGCGAGGTCTGCCAGGTTCTTCAGAGCCTCCCCCACGAGGGGGGAGGGTTTCACGATCCCCTCCTCCACCAGCCACTTCGCCAGCTTGGCGACGCGCTCGACCTTATCGGCGACGGTGCCGAGCTTTTCGTGGAAGACGATCTGGTCGAGCTTTTGGGCGTGCCCGGCGAGCGGGGTCTTGCGGTCCTGCTCCCAGAAATAGCGCGCGTCGGCGAGGCGGGCGGCGAGTACCTTGCGGTTGCCGGCGACGATCGACGCGCCGCCGTCGGCGGCGTCGATGTTAGCGGTGCAGATGAAATTGGGGGCGAGGCGACCTTGATCCTCCCCGGAACGGGAAGGATTTGTAAGCGCAAAATACTTTTGATTCGTCCGCATGGTCAGGGTGATGACCTCTGGCGGCACGTCGAGGAACGTCTCGTCGAAGCTCCCGTGGAGGGGGACGGGCCATTCGGTTAGGGCGGCGCTTTCGGTGACGAGTTGTTCGTCCTCGACGAGGTCGAGACCCGCTTCGGCGGCCAGCGCGCGGGTGCGATCACGGATGATCGCGGCGCGTTCCTCGTGATCGAGGATGACGTGGCAGGCGCGGAGTTTTTCCGCATAATCGTCGGCGCCGCCGATGGTGATCGCGCCGGGGTGGCGGAAGCGGTGGCCGACGGTGGTCGCGCCCGAGGAGATTCCCTCGATCTCGAGGGGGACGACATCTCCGCCGAACAGCGCGACGATGCCCTGGAGCGGGCGGACCCAGCGCAGGGCGCCCGCGCCCCAGCGCATCGACTTGGGCCAGGGGAAATCGCGGACGACGCGCGGGATCGCCTCGGCGAGGACGTCGCGCATGGGGCGGCCGGGGGTTTCGAGGATCGCGTAGAGGAAACTGCCCTTCTTGTCCTCGCGGGTTTCGAGCGCGTCGCGGGCGAGGCCGGTCGAGCCGAGGAAGCCGGCGATCGCCTGATCGGGCGCGTCGGCACGGGGGCCGCGGCGTTCCTCGCGGACGGGTTCCGTTTCTTCCGGGAGGCCGCGCGCGATGAGGGCGAGGCGGCGGGGGGTGGAGAAGGTCTCGATCGCGCTCGCGGCGAGGCCGGTGGCGGCTAGCTCGGCGGCGAACAGGCGTTCGAGATC
>JACMKH010000412.1 GCA_014380205.1 Sphingomonadaceae bacterium | reverse complement strand
GGAACCAATGGCGCGTCGCCCCCGCTTCCGCGGCGGCCCGCGTCGCGTTGCCCGTTCGCGCGAGCGCATGCAGAAACACGCCGCGCCGGCGCGCGGCCTCCTCCCCACCAACCATCGAACCCCCGCCCTCGCGCGCTCACCCCTCCGCACGCTACTTACCATAAGCGCGTACCTGTGTCAAGGCATTTTTACCGATTTGGCACTATCAGCTGGGCATCGTCACGAAATACCACGCGTAGAAGACCGCCCAGCACGCGCCGAGCACGGCGAGCCTCTGCCCCGCGCTCAGCCATCCCGACAACGCGCGGTTGACTAGCGCGACACTAAGACCGACGATCAGGAATCGCGGCACGCGCACGAGGAAGCTCGCGAGCAGGAAGGGGGCCAGCCACGCGTCGGGCGGGCTCGAGGCGCCCGCCGCCGCCGCGTAGAGCTTGTAGGGCGTCCCGCCGAACGAGCCGCGCAGCATCTCGGCATAGCCGCCCTCGACATAGGCATGGCTGGTCCGCTCGATCATCGCGGCGTCGATCGCGGGGAGCGCGACGAGCAGATCGTGGACGCGCTGCGGGTCGGCCGAGGTCCACAGATGAAGCAGCGCGCCGCCGGGAACCGCGCACAGCGCCGCGACGATCGCCGCGACGCTCGCCGCGCGCCAGCCGTGGCGGACCGCGACATAGCTCACCGGGACGTCCGCGACGATGAACCACAGGATCGCCTCGGAGAACGACCAGAGGCCGGTGACGAGCAGGGCGAGAGCCATCAGCGATCCTCCCCTGAAGGGGGAGGGGGACCGCCGGCGAAGCCGGTGGTGGAGGGGTGTCCAGCTTTCGCTAAGGCGACACGCCGCGCCATAGCGATAGGCTGACACCCCTCCGTCAGCGCTTCGCGCTGCCACCTCCCCCTCCGGGGGAGGACCTGGTGCGCCGCCACACTCACACCGTGAAAAAATAATTGGTGAGATGGAAGAACAGCGGGGCGGCGAAGCTGACCGAATCCATCCGGTCAAGCGCGCCGCCATGCCCCTCGATCATCGTCCCCCAATCCTTGGCGCCGAGCGAGCGCTTGACCGCCGAGAGGACGAGCCCGCCGAGGAAGCCCGCGAGCACGATCGCAGCGGCCATCCCCGCCGCCTGGAGCGGCGTGAATGCGATGATGGCCTATCTCGCGATTCCTTCGGGGAAACCTTCACTTCCCGCCCTTCGTGCGGTTGTCCATTCTGCAGAGCAGCTGGCAGTTCTCCAGAACCGTCTTTCCGCCATCGTGCCAAGGGATGATGTGATCGGCCTCCATCTCGTCGATGGCGAAAGGCTTCTTGCAGGCCGGGCATATCCCCTGCTGCGCCGCATACCGCTTCTGCCTCGTCTTCTCGTCGAACGCGCGCAGGTTCAGAGACTTCTCGTTGCCTGTCAGAAGATATGCGTAGATGCCCTTCTTGTTGTCGACCTCGTCGTCGTCGATGAGCTCGACGATGCGTCTCTCAAGCTCCGCGGCGTTGAGCTGGTCGTCCTTGTGCTGGTTGTAGAACCGACCCCACGGCAGGCCCTTCATGAGCTTCGCTCGTGCGCTGTCCTCATTGGGAAAAACGCGCTTGACCCAGTCGAAGACGGCCTGCCAATACTGCCATAGCTCCTGCGCGTCCTCGTCGTGCTGGTGCGCGCTCATGTAGCCCTCGATCTTCCCGTCGGAATACCAGTCGAGCGCGGTCTCCAATATCTCCTGGCGAATTGGTGATCCACTCACCAACTTGTCCCGCCCCTCCTGGACCGCCGGGGCTCCGGTCTTGGAGAACCATTTTTTCGCGTCGGCCAGCCACGGCCCGGTATAGATGGCGTTGCGCAATTCCTGATCGGTCAGCTTCTCGCCCGCGATGTTGATGACCTTGAACCAGTCGAGCTTCTCCTGATCGGTTCCGTCGCACACATAGACCGAGAGCTCGTAATCGAGAATCTGCTGCTTGCGCTCGGCCGTCAGATTGGCGAAATAGCGCGGCGAGCCGTCGATCTCCACCGAGAAGTCGCCGTTGACATACTGGCAGACGCTGATGGTCCGCTGCTGCCCGTCCATCAGCTCGAAGCCGTCCCCCGCCGCCGCCCAATACATGGTGTTCAGGGGATAATCCCGGCGCACGGTGTCAATCACCGCGTTGCGCTGCGTCTCCTTGTAGATGAACTCGCGCTGGTAGGCGGGACGGATATCCAGGCGGCCGCCATATCCGGTGACACCCCGCTCGCCCTTGTCCTCATAGGCGTCGATTAGCGCGGCAACTCTTATTTTTTGCAGATTGATGTTCATATTTGCAGGTTCCGGATGACCACGCGATCATACATTCGTTTATAGTTTCCGTGACCCATGTCGAGGTAAAAGCGGCCTGCGCCTGTTTGCCCCGGCACGACCTCGGCCATTGGACGAGCAAGGTTCCCGCTGAATCCAATGATTTGGAACTGGTCCGGCGACAATTTAGATAACGCCGTCACTGGCACACCCATAAGGCCATCAAAGTCTATCGGGATTTCGGTGTAGCGACTTACTTCGATAGCATCGTAGTTGACGTAAAAAGGATACCCGTCAGGCACATACTTTTTAAACAAATTGAGTCTTTCATGTCGTTTAGCAAAATCCAAATTCGTATACCAGCATGCGGTACCAAGGCTTCGCCACTTTTGTCCTTCCTTATCAATCCAAAATCGCGTCTCCCGTTCCTCGTAATAACTCGGTACACGAAACGCCATATCGCCAGCGTAGCATCCCTGCCACATTTTTCCTTCCGTGATAAGATCGGCGATTTCGTCTGTCGCCACTTGGTTTTGGTTCCCAAGAGTTACAAATTTCTTGTCGTATTCCATCAGGATGGCCACATACTCGCGAAACAACGAGAACGGCGGGTTCGTCACCACCACGTCGGCCTCCTTGAGATACGCCACGCACTCCTCGCTACGAAAATCGCCCGCGCCATATTCGACATCCCCCTGCAGCGTCCGGCACGTGTTGGCGTCGTTCCTCAGCAGATACTCGACATCGGCCAGATCGGTCGCGCCGTCGCTGTTGTGATCGGGTACCTCGTTGATCTCGACCGCATAGGGCTCCTTGCCCTCGGGCTTCAGCCCCTCGATGTCGGGCAGCGGAAGCTGGCCGCCCGCGACGGTCGATCCCGCATAGCTCGTGGCGATCAGCTTCTTGAGGCCGAGCGCATTGAAATTGAGCGCGAAATACTTGAAGAAATTGCTCTCATAGGGGTCGTCGCAGTTGCACAGGATGATCTTGCCCCGCAGCTGCGCCCGATAATGCTTGAGCTCGTTCTCGATATCGACCAGCTGCGTGTAGAACTCGTCCTGCTTGGCGCTCTTCGCCCTCGAAAGCGCCTGATTGCCGGACGATGATGCTGCGGGCTGGCTGCTCATCAGACAGGTCTCCGGTCGTCGCGACAGGCGGGCTCGACGGGTCGCATGTTCCTCAATCGTTCCGCTTCGTAACGCGGTGCTGGTGGTTCGTCCAGCCCCGTCGAGATACTCGCCGCACAAAACTCCCCTCCCTGAAAGGGAGGGGCCGGGGGTGGGTTTCTCTCCGCTAGCTCTGTCCTCTCGACCTGGTCGTAAGACGAGAGCCGCCCACCCCTAACCCCTCCCTTGCAGGGAGGGGAATCACACCGTGAAAAAATAATTCGTCAGGTGGAAGAACAGCGGCGCGGCGAAGCTGACCGAGTCCATCCGGTCGAGCGCGCCGCCGTGGCCTTCGATCATCGTCCCCCAATCCTTGGCGCCGAGCGAGCGCTTGACCGCCGAGAGGACGAGCCCGCCGAGGAAGCCCGCGAGCACGATCGCGCCCGCCATCCCCGCGGCCTGAAGCGGCGTGAACGGCGTGATCCACCACAGCGCCGCGCCTGCCGCGGTCGCCGAGAGGCCGCCGCCGATCAGCCCCTCACAGGTCTTGGCGGGGCTGATCCGGGGCGCGACGGGGTGCTTCCCGAACAGCTTGCCGAAAACATACTGGAGCACGTCGGAGAGCTGGACGATCGTGACGAGGAAGAAGAGCAGGAAAAAATTCTCGTAGCCGGGGATGTTGAGGAGGAGCAGCGCGGGGGCGTGGCTGATGCAATAGACGGTGAGCATCAGCGCCCATTGGATCTTCGAGCTGCGCATCAGGAACTCGCCGGTATCGCCGCGCGCGACGGCGAGCACGGGGAGCAGCAGGAAGGCGTAGACCGGGATCGCGATCGAGAAGAGCGCGAGCCAGTCGATCCCGATCAGATAATATTGCAGCGGCAGGAAGACGTAGAAGGCGAACACCAGCGCGGTGTGATCGGCGGGGCGCGTCGGCGTCAGCGAGATGAACTCGCGCAGGCAATAGAGGCTGGTGAGGCCGAACAGCACGAGTGTGACGGTCTGGCCGAAGGTGAACGCGACCGCGAAGATCGCGACCATCACCCACCACGCCTTGATCCGGTCGTTGAGGTTGCGGACGGTGTCGCGGCCCTTGTCGCTGCGCACCCGGTGCGAGAGCACCCAGCCGATCAGCGAGGCCAGGATCAGGATCGCGCCAACGCCGGCGAAAAGGAGAAGGAAGCGGCCGTCCATCAGGCGAGCGCGACCACCGCTTGGCGCGCGCGATCGAGGAAGCCGCGCTTGTCCTCGCCCGCGACCGCCTCGACCGGCGAACCGAAGCGCGCCGAGCAGCTGATCGGCACGGGCACCCAGCTCCCCTTGGGCCAGGCGCGGCTGAGATTGTCGAGATAGACCGGGATCAGCTCGACATCGGGGTAGTCGCGCGCGAGATGATGGAGCCCGCCCTTGAAGGGGCCGGGAAGCTCCTCGTTGCCGCGCGTCCCCTCGGGGAAGATGATCAGCGATTCGCCGCGATCGAGCACCGCGCGCAGCGGCGCGAGCGGATCGCCGCCGCGCGCGTCCCGCGACATCAACACCGCGTTGAGCACGCGCGTCGAGAAATAGCGCATCACCGCGTTGCGGCCCCAGTAATCGGCGGCGGCGACGGGGTGGGTCGCGCGGCGGAGGTCGTCGGGCAGCGCCGACCAGAGCAGCACGGTGTCGAGGTGGCTGCCGTGGTTGGCGAAATAGATGCGCTGGCGCGCCGAGGGCGTCGTCCCGATCCAGTTGGGATGCCCGCCGACCACGAAGCGCGTCGCGGCGAGGATGAGCTGACGGATCATCCCGCCGCCCGCAACTGGCGGGCGATGCCGACGAGGCGGCGGACGCCCGTCAACGCCGTACCCGCCACGATGACCCCCAGCGCGATCGCGAGTGCGTATCGCGTCTCCATGGTCAACGCTTCCACGAACGCAGCTACGCAACCCAAGGTCAGCGCCGCCATACGGTGCGGCTTGGCCATCGGGCCCCGGAAATCCTGCGCGAAGCCGAGGCTCCCGCCGAGCGCTCGGACATAGGCGGTAAAGATCGCGAGCGCGCATGCAGCCCAGCCGAGCCACGGCCACGCCGTCGCATAGCCTGCCGCGACGAGCAGCAGCGCGTCCTCGATCCGGTCGGGCGCCTCGTTGTAGAGCGGCCCGGTCGGCGATCCTCTGCCGCCCTCGACCGCGACCATCCCGTCGATCATGTTGGCGAGCAGGCGCAACTGGATGCCCAGCGCGCCCGCGAGATAGAGCGCCGGATGCCACGGCGCGCAGACCAGCGCCCAGGCGCCGAGCGCCGCCGCGAGCACGCCGAGCACCGAAATGCCGTTGGGCGTGATCCCCGATCGGACCGCGCCGCGCGCGATCATCGCGGCCCATCCGGTCGATCGCGATTTAAGCGGGCGGCGGTTGCTGAGGTCGGGATCGGCCATCGGCGCGACGCTTAGGGCAATTTGCGCGCACATCAACCGATGCTTCTCCGCTTGCGCGCGTGCGCCACACAGGCCATTTCTCCGCGCATGGCCGATCCTTATTCGACTTTGGGCGTGTCGCGCGGGGCGGGCGACGACGAGATCAAAAAGGCCTATCGCAACCTCGCCAAGGAGCTTCACCCCGATCGCAACAAGGACAACCCCAAGGCGTCCGAGCGCTTCTCGCAGGCGACCTCGGCGTACGATCTGCTCAGCGACAAGGACAAGCGCGCGCGCTTCGATCGCGGCGAGATCGACGCCGAGGGCAATCCGACCAACCCGTTCGGCGGCCTCGGCTCGGGCGGCGGCGGCTTCCGCCGCGATCCGGGCGGATCGAACTTCGAATTCTCGGGCGACGGCGCCGATCTCGGCGACATTTTCGAGGGGCTGTTTGGGCGCGGGGGCGGTCAGGGCGGTCGCGCCAGTCCGTTCGGCCGACGCGCTCCGCCGCCGCAAAAGGGCGCGGATGTGGCCTACCGGCTCAACGTCTCTTTCGAGGCCGCGGCGCGGCTCGAAACGCAGCGGATCGCGCTCGCGAGCGGCAAGACGATCGACCTCAAGCTGCGCCCCGGCGTAGAGAGCGGAACGCCGATGCGCCTCGCGGGCCAGGGCCAGGAGGGTCCCGGCGGCAAGGGCGATGCTATCGTCACAGTCAACATCCAGCCTCACCGCTTCTTCCGCCGCGACGGCGACGACGTCCGCCTTGACCTCCCCATCGGCCTGAACGAGGCCGTGCTCGGCGCGAAAATCAAAGTTCCGACGGTCGACGGACCGGTGATGCTGACCATCCCCGCCCATTCGGCCTCGGGCAAGACGCTGCGCCTCAAGGGCAAGGGCTTCCACAAGAAGGGCGGCGCGCGCGGCGACCAGCTCGTCACGCTGATGATCGACCTCCCCCTCGAGGACGCCGCGCTTGCCGAGTTCGTGCGCGGCTGGACTCCCGGGATGCCGCAGAACCCCCGATCGGAGCTGGGCGTTTAGCGCCGCGTTCACAATGAGGCCGGCGGCGTGACCCAGGAAGCCCATAACTCCCCCGAGGCCCGGCGCCGGCTGGCCAGGGCGCATGCGCGGCTCGGGCGCGAGATCGCGCGGATCAGTCCCGGCAGCTACCCCTTCGAGGTCGCCAAGCGTGTCTTCAGCGGCGTCTGGGCCGACGGCTTCACCCACGCGGGCAACCTCGCCTTTCTCGCGCTGATGACGGTCTTTCCCTTCTTCATCGTCATCGCGGGGCTCGCGCAATGGCTCGGGCGAACCGAGGCCGGGCTCCAGGCAGTCAGCGGCTTCATGCGGACCGTGCCGCCCGGCGTCGCCGAGGTGCTCGTAGGCCCGATCGAGAGCGTGCTCTCGGCGCGTTCGGGCTGGCTGCTGATCTTCGGCGTGCTGGTGGGCCTGTGGACCACCGCGAGCTTCATCGAGACGCTGCGCGACATCCTGCGCAAGGCGTACGGCACGCCCTATGGCCGGCCCTTCTACGAATACCGCCTCTATTCGATGCTGATCACGATCGGCGCGGTGCTGCTCGCGCTCACTGCCTTCGCGGCGCAGATCGTGATCACCGCGGCCGAGGCGTTCATCTACCGCCTGCTCCCCTTCCTCAGCGACTATGGCAGCTTGATCAGCGCCTCGCGCGTCGTCCCCGCGCTGCTCATGTTCGGCGCCTTCTATCTGATATTTTACTGGCTTACGCCGCACATCTATCGCAAGCGCCGTTATCCCAAATGGCCCGGCGCGGCGTTCGTCACGCTGTGGTGGATCTCGACGACGAGCCTGCTGCCCGATGCGCTGGCGATGCTCGGCGGCTATGATCTGACCTACGGCAGCCTCGCCGGGGTGATGATCGTGTTGATGTTCTTCTTCGTCGTGGGCATCGGGGTGGTGATCGCGGCGCAGCTCAACGCGGCGCTGGTGAATGTCGAGCTCGAGGAGCTCCAGGCGGTGGGGCTCGCCGTGGAGCACGAACAGGAGGACGGCTGATGGCCGGGCTGATGCAGGGCAAGCGCGGACTGATCATGGGGCTGGCCAACGACCGCTCGCTCGCCTGGGGGATCGCCAAAGCGCTCGGCGGCGAGGGCGCCGAGATGGCGTTCAGCTATCAGGGCGAGGCGCTCGAGCGCCGCGTGCGCCCGCTCGCCGAAAGCGTCGGCTCCGATTTCCTGATCGATTGCGACGTCGGCGACATGGGCGAGCTCGACAGCTGCTTCGCGACGCTCGCCGAACGCTGGCCGACGATCGACTTCCTCGTCCACGCGATCGGCTTCTCCGACAAGAACGAGCTTCGCGGCAAGTTCGTCGACACCAGCCTCGACAATTTCCTGCTGACGATGAACGTCTCGGTCTACAGCTTCATCGCCGCGACGCGCCGCGCGCGCGCGCTGATGCCCGAGGGCGGATCGATCCTCACCTTGACCTATTACGGCGCCGAGAAGGTCGTCCCGCATTACAATGTGATGGGCGCGGCCAAGGCGGCGCTCGAGGCCAGCGTCAAATATATCGCGATGGACCTCGGCCCCGAGAGGATTCGCGTCAACGCGGTCTCGGCGGGCCCGATCAAAACGCTCGCCGCCTCGGGAATCGGCGACTTCCGCTACATCCTCAAATGGAACGAGCTCAACTCGCCGCTCCGCCGCAACGTCACGATCGAGGATGTCGGCGGCGCGGGGCTCTACCTGCTCTCCGATCTCGCGACCGGCGTCACCGGCGAGATCCACCACGTCGACGGCGGCTACAACGTCATCGGGATGAAGGCCGAGGATGCGCCCGACATCGCGCTCGAAAAATAACCCTCTCCCCTTGAGGGAGAGGGAGGGGCCCATCGCGTCAGCGATGGGAGGGTGAGGGAATGAGATCGAGCTACCTGACTGCTGACGGCACGATTGACCGAGCGCGCCGTCTGCGCCGCGAAGCCACGGCCGCCGAGCGGGAGAGGGGCGCGTGAGCTACAACACCTTTGGCCGCGTGTTCCGCTTCACCACCTGGGGCGAGAGCCACGGGCCGGCGCTGGGCGCGGTCGTGGATGGCTGCCCGCCGGGGATCACGCTCGGCGAGGACGACATCCAGCCTTGGCTCGACAAGCGCCGGCCCGGCCGTTCGCGCCACACCACCCAGCGCCGCGAGCCCGACGCCGTGCGTATCCTCTCGGGCGTGTTCGAGGGGCGCACCACGGGAACGCCGATCAGCCTCGTCATCGACAACGTCGACCAGCGCTCGAAAGATTATTCGGACATCGCCGACAAATACCGCCCCGGCCACGCCGACTACACCTATGACGCCAAATACGGCTTTCGCGACTATCGCGGCGGCGGGCGCTCGTCGGCGCGCGAGACTGCGGCGCGCGTCGCGGCGGGGGCAATCGCGCGCAAGGTGCTCGGCGAGGGCGTCGCGATCCGCGGCTATCTCGTCGAGCTCGGCGGC
>JACMKH010000411.1 GCA_014380205.1 Sphingomonadaceae bacterium | reverse complement strand
GCGCGGCGCGGGGCGGGCGCTTGCGGCGGCTCGACCGAGCGGCTCGATGCGCTGCTCGGCGACGGACCCGATCCGCTGGGGCGGATCGGGATGATAGGGCTCGGCGCGGCGGAGGGCGGGCGTTGCTGGATCCAGGCAAGCTGGCGGCCCGAGCAACGCGCGCAGCCGACCTAGCGCATCGGCGCGATCTTGGGATCGGAGTAGGGCCCTTTTTCGGGATCGAAGCCGTCGCCCAGCGCCGATGCGGCGACGCGCACGCTGTAGAGCCCCCGGCGCGGGCTGACCATCACCACGCCGAAGGCCGGATCGAGCTCGTCGACGGGGAGGCCGAGCTGCTCGGCGGCCTCGGCGAGCGACGGCGGACCGTCGCTCCCCTTGACCGTCATCAGCACGGCTTCCCGCGTGGCGTCGAACGGCACGCTAATGCCCGAACCCGACCGCGATCGGCACCGTGTTGATGATGCCGTAGCCATAATCGCCGTTCCACCCCGTCGACTGGCCCGCGGGCGTTGTCGCTTGCTGGCGGAAATGGCTGTACATCATATAGGGCGTCGCCGGGGTTCTCGGCGAAATGTGGGTGCGCAACGCCGCCATGCAGCCCGCCGCCACCGGGCACGCCGCTGAGGTCCCGCTGTCGGGCACGTCGACGCCGAAGGCCTGCGAGCCGAGGAAGTGGGTGTAGGCGGTGAAGTCGGGCTTCATTCCGTACATGCCGGCGATCGAGGGCCCCTGCGACGAATAGCCGACGCGCTCGTTGTTGATGTCGCAGCCGGCGATCGACAGCGCGTCGACGCTCGCGCTCGCGCCCATGATTGATTCGACGGAACGGTTTTGGCAGCGCCCGTCGGGGCAATCGGCGCCGCAATTGCCCGCCGCGAAGAACACGTCGATGGCGCCCATCGACATGGTTTCGAGCTGGAGGATGAAGGGGTGGTTTGGGTTGTCGCAATAGCGGCCGGGATGGCCCGCCGGGAAATCCCAGCTCGGGTGGAAGATGCCCCAGCTGTTGCTGACCACCAGCCCGCTGTACTGCGACAGGTCGCCGCTGCCGACGCCGCTGTTCCACGATCCGTGAATGCCCGCGAAAGCGAGCAGCGCGGTGCTCAGGAAGCCCGACATCACCGATCCGCCCGTAGGCGCGTTGGCGCTGAGGATCGGATAGTCGATCAGCGTCGCGCTCGGCGCGGCGATCAGCGCGTCGAACGCGCACATCGTCCCATGATCGACCGGCGCGTCGCCCGCGGTCCAGCCAACCCCGGGCGGCGTCCAGCTGTTGGCGCTATCGAAATTCGGCACATAGCCGAGCACCGATTCGAGATGCGTCAGGTTGATGCCGGTATCGAGGATGACGACGCCGACATTGGTGCCGTCCATTCCCCGGCGGAGCAGCTCGTCGGTCTGCAGCAGCGTGGCGACGTCGCTGGCGGCGCCCACCGCATCGGCGCCGCACGTCACGAACGGCGCGATCTCCGGATCAGCATAGACGACATGCCCATCGAGCATCTGCGGCGGATCCTCGAGGCTGGCCTCGACAAAGCCGCGCACGACATAATGCTGCTCGCGCTCGGTCTCGTCGCCGAACGCCGCAGTGATCGCGGGCCCGTTCCCGCCGAAGGGCACCATCGGATAGTTGGGGTCGAGCTGGAGCCCCTGGGGAAAGGTTCCCCCTTCAACGACGCCGGCGCTCATCGCGACCGACGACGGCAAGACCATGATGACAGGAATCTGCATGTCACATCACCTCCCAAAGCCCCGGTCATGCCGGAGTGTTGACGGAAGCGACCCGAGCAGCGTGGGAAGCACGGCGCGCAGCCGCTGTAAAGCAGCGGCAGCCAATTACCGGCTCATCCGAAACGTGAATGAGCCAAGCTGCCGTTTTTCTTCAAGCGACACGGCGCGCGGTCGCGGGGAAAGCAATGGGCGTTGGTGATTTGGGGCGAATATGTCGTCTACGGTCAAGCTGAGCTCACGCCTGGGGCGCTCACGGCGGGCAGGTTCCACAGCTGGACAGCGGCAGTGGACGCCGACGACCGGATCATCGGGCGACAGGCCACGCGCGAACTGTTCTTCGAAGCCGAGGGCAACGGCGCGGGCGCGCAGGTGCTGATCGCGAGCGGAGTCCTCCGCTCCGCACGGGCGATTTCGTCGTGATCGGCGCCGTCAACGCCGCGAGCGACAAAAAGAGGCGGCGCCTCCTTGGGGAGACGCCGCCAGTCGCTAGGGAACTTGTGTCAGGCGGCGAGGCGGTTACCGATCGGGAAGGCGATGACGTTGGTCATGTCGATTTCGGCGGCGGGCTCGGCCT
>JACMKH010000410.1 GCA_014380205.1 Sphingomonadaceae bacterium | reverse complement strand
GGAAGTCCGCGCGCGATGAGCGCGAGGCGGCGGGGGGTGGAGTATGTCTCGATGGCGCTCGCGGCGAGGCCGGCGGCGGCGAGCTCGGCGGCGAACAGGCGTTCGAGATCGGCGCGCGCCTTCGCCTGCATCCGCGCGGGGATTTCCTCGGAGAGCAGCTCGAGGAGAAAATCAGCCACCGAGACCAACCTCGGCATTCGCGCTGAGCCGGAAAAGTAGAATGGGTTCACGCGGAGGCGCGGAGACGCGGAGAAGAGAAGAAAGATTGCGCCTTGCGGCGCGAAGCGCCCTCATGATTGCGAGCATCCGGATAGCAGTCGACGCTCGCCATCGCACAAACCCCTCCGCGTCTCCGCGCCTCCGCGTGAACAATTCTTCACGCCGCCCACCCCTGCTTTTCCATGTGCGCCTGGCACGCGCCGACGGCGAGGTCCCGCACCCGGCCTATGTAGGCCTGGCGTTCGGCGACGGAGATGACGCCGCGGGCGTTCAACAGGTTGAAGATGTGGCTGGCCTTGATCGCCTGGTCGTAGGCGGGGAGCGGGAGCTCGGCGGCAATGCAGGAGCGGCATTCGGCGGCGGCGTCGCGGAACGACTGGAAGAGGGTTTCGGTGTTGGCGGTCTCGAAATTATAGGCGCTGAACTGGCGTTCGTTCTCGAGGAAGACGTCGGCGTAGCTCACGCCCTCGTCATTGAACGCGAGATCGTAGACGCTGTCGACGCCCTGGATGTACATCGCGAGGCGCTCGAGGCCGTAGGTGAGCTCGCCCGTGACGGGCTTGCAGTCGAAGCCGCCGACCTGCTGGAAATAGGTGAACTGGGTCACCTCCATCCCGTCGCACCACACCTCCCAGCCGAGCCCCCAGGCGCCGAGCGTCGGGCTTTCCCAATCGTCCTCGACGAAGCGGATGTCGTGAACGGAAAAATCGATGCCGATCGCCTCGAGACTGCCGAGGTAGAGCGACTGGAGATCGGGCGGGCTCGGCTTGAGGACGACCTGATATTGGTAATAATGCTGGAGCCGATTTGGGTTCTCGCCGTAGCGGCCGTCGCTCGGGCGGCGCGAGGGCTGGACATAGGCGGCGCGCCAATGGTCGGGGCCGAGCGCGCGCAAGGTCGTCGCGGGGTGGAAGGTGCCCGCGCCCATCTCCATGTCATAGGGCTGCAAGATGACGCAGCCTTGCGCGCTCCAGTAATCGTGGAGCGTGAGGATCAGGCGCTGAAAGCTGAGCGGCGCGGCAGAGTCCATCGGGCGCGAGCCTGTGGCGCAAGGGCCCGGAGGGGTCAAGGCGAGCGCCGTTGACGGGGCGCGGGAAACGCGGGATTATGCGCGCATTATGCGCATCCTTTCCCGCCTGCTCGCCCTGCCCTTCGCCGCGCTGCTGATCGCCGCCGACGAGCCCCCGACGCCGCGGTCGCCCGCGCCCGCGATCTGGCGGCTCTCCGACGGCGACACGCAGATCTATCTGTTCGGCACCAACCACATCCTGCCGCAGGGCTTCGTCTGGCGCAGCGCCGAGATCGAGCGCGTGATCGCCGAGGCCGACGAGCTCGTGCTCGAGACCGCCGACGATTTCTACGAGGGCAAGCCCGAGCGGATGCGCGCGCTGATGACGCTCGCGACGCCGCGCCCCGTGCTCGACCGCGTCGGGCCCGAGCACCGCCGCTCGCTCGAGATGGCGCTGAAGAGCCTCGGCGTGCCGATCTCGACCTTCGACCGGATGCAGACCTGGGCGATCGCCTTCGTGCTGATGGGCGCAAGCTACCAGCAATTCTACGGCGATGGCGGCGAGGGCGAGCTCACCGGGGTCGAGGTCCAGCTCACCGAGAGCTTCCGCGGCGCGGCCAAGCCGATCTCGGGAGTCGAGACGACGCCGCAGCAGATCGGCTTCTTCCGCAACCTTTCGGAGGCGGGGCAGCGCGAGTTCCTCGAGCAGATGGTCGCGGGCGTCGCCTCGGGCGAGGAGAGCGTGGAGGAGGTCGCACCCGACCAGCTCGAAAGCGTCTGGGTCGCGGGCGACGTCGCGGGGCTCGGCGCGCAATGCGATTCGGACGAGAGCTTCACCCCCGAGATCCGCGAGGCGCTGCTCAGGCGGCGCAACGCCAATTGGACCGCCTGGCTGATCGACCGGCTCGACCGGCCGGGGACGCTGCTGTTCGCGGTGGGCGCGTGCCACCTCGCGGGGAACGATTCGGTCCAGACGATGCTCGCGGCGAGGGGCTTCGAGGCGACGCGGGTCGAGTGAGGGGCTGGCCGCTATTCCAAAATCCGGTGAGTAAGCGCTGCATGATCGCCACGATCGCGCGCTTGCTCTCCACTCTCGCGCTGCTCGCCGCCTCGCCGGCCACCGCCGAGCCCGCGCTTTGGCGCGTGGCCGACGCGGACACCACGATCTACCTGTTCGGCACGATCCACGCGCTGCCCGAGGGCTTCGAATGGCGCGACGCGCGGGTCGATCGCGCGATCGACGAGGCCGACGAGCTCGTCATCGAGACGCTGATCCCCGAGGAGCCCGAGGCGGCGGCGCGGATGCTGATCGCGATGGGAATGGCGGGCGCGCAGCCGCCGCTGGTCGAGCGGATCGCGCCCGAGGAGCGCGCCGTGCTCAGGGCGATGATCGCGCGCAGCGCGGTGCCCGAGTTCGTGCTCGACCGGCTCGAGACCTGGGCGGCGGCGCTGATGCTCGTCGGCGTCGTGCTCGCCGATCTCGACCTCGACGCCGAAAGCGGGGTCGAGGAGGCGCTCGAGGCGCGCTTCGCAGCGGCGGGGAAGCCGATCGGGGGGCTCGAGACCCCGCGCGAGCAGCTCGGCTTCCTCGATTCGGCCGACGAGGGCGCGCAGCGCGAGCTGCTCGCGAGCGTGGTCGACGATCCCGCGGCGACGCGCGCCAACTATCAGGCAATGCTCGACGCGTGGAGCGCGGGCGACGAGGCGGGGATCGCGGCGAGTTTCGAGGACGATCTCAGGCGCTCCGAGCCGCTGCGCGAGGCGCTGCTCGTGCGGCGGAACGCGAATTGGGCGCGCTGGATCGCCGAGCGGATGGAGCGGCCGGGGACGGCGTTCGTCGCGGTCGGCGCCGCGCATCTGGTCGGGCGCGAGCGGGTGCAGGATTTTCTGGACGAGGCGGGGATCGTGGCGGAGCGGGTGGAGTAAGCGCGCCCTCCCCCTCCCCCGCCTTGCCATCGCGGCCTCCCGCGCCTATACGCCCCCGCTTCCCCGCCTTGGTCATCCCTGGAGGCGCGGCGGGATCGTCAAACCCGGTTTCTGGAGACATTCGTATGAGCGATCAGCTGACGCTGTCGGCCGAGGCGCGCGAGCGGGCAGGCAAGGGAGCCTCCCGCGCGATGCGCCGCGAAGGCCGCGTGCCCGCCGTGATCTACGGCGGCAACAAGGACCCCGAGATGGTCCACCTCGAAGAACGCGCGTTGATGAAGATGCTCCACACGGGTAGCTTCATGAACAGCGTGATCATGGTCGACGTCGGCGGCGCGGAGACGCGCACCTTGCCCAAGGACGTCCAGTTTCACCCGGTCAGCGATCGGCCGATCCATGTCGATTTCCTGCGCATCGCGAAGGATGCGGCGATCACAGTCGGCGTGCCGGTGTCATTTATCGACGAGGAGAAGTCGCCGGGGATCAAGCGTGGCGGCGTGCTCAACATCGTCCGCCACGAGCTCGAGCTCAGCTGCCCGGCCGACCGCATCCCCGAGCGCATCGAGATTTCGCTCGCGGGGCTCGATATTGGCGATTCGATCCACATTTCGGCGGTGACCCTGCCCGAGAAGGTCGTGTCGACAATCGACGACCGCGACTTCACCATCGCGACCGTGGTCGCGCCTTCGGCGATCAAGCAGGCCGAGGCCGACGCGATCGAGGCCGAGGCGGCGGCGGCAGAGGCGCCCGAGGGCGAAGAGGGCGAGGCCGAGGGCGGCGAGGCTTCGGGCGAAGCGGCTGAGGGCGCGAAAGAGGGCGCATCGGAAAGCTGAAGACTCGTCCTTAAATGCGTCATGCCGACGAAGGTCGGCATCCATTGGCTCGACGTTGGCGCATAATCACAACGCTTGCGCTCATGGATGCTGAAACAAGTTCAGCATGACGATTTTCCCGCGCCGCAGGAGCCGCGCATGCAACTCTGGGTGGGGCTCGGCAATCCGGGCGCGCGATACGCGATGCACCGGCACAATGTCGGCTTCATGGCGGTCGACGCGATCGCCGAGGTCCACGGCTTCGATCCGCCGCGCGTGCGCTTCCAGGGATGGACGCAGGAGGGGCGGATCGGCGGCGCCAAAATCCTGCTGCTCAAACCCGCGACCTGGATGAACGAAAGCGGGCGCAGCGTCGGCGAGGCAATGCGCTTCTTCAAGCTCGGCGTCGAGGACGTCACCGTCTTCTACGACGAGCTCGACCTCGCATCGTTCAAGATCCGCGTGAAGCGCGGCGGCGGCACCGCGGGGCACAACGGCATGCGATCGACCGTCGCGCACGTCGGCGACGATTTCCGCCGCGTGCGCATCGGCATCGGGCATCCGGGGGACAAGGAGCGCGTGACGGGGCACGTGCTCGGCAACTGGGCCAAGAGCGAAATCGAGCCGCTTACCGACCTGCTCGGCGCGATCGCAGCGGAGGCGGGGTGGCTCGCAGAGGGGGACGACGCGCGCTTCATGAGCGATGTAGCGCTGCGGCTATCGGGCGCGGACTAGCGCGCGCCCGAACCTGAGCAATCTCTCTGCGAACGAGGCCCTTTTAGGCCGCGGGCGTCGGGAGTTTCGCGTCAAGGTCATCGGCGAAGAAGGCAACCCTTTGTTCACGGTCGTAGTTCTCGCGGTTGAC
The DNA here is from genome assembly GCA_014380205.1 of Sphingomonadaceae bacterium. Lineage (GTDB taxonomy): Bacteria > Pseudomonadota > Alphaproteobacteria > Sphingomonadales > Sphingomonadaceae > Parasphingopyxis. Next base: position 1,990 of record JACMKH010000410.1, on the reverse strand, counting down.
CTAACCTAAGCTATTGAATTTCTTGGGGGGGTTGCATTTTAGCACGTTTCGTGCCACATGCCGCGCATCGCCCGCATGGACTTCAGGCCACGGCGACCGAGAGAGAATCATCGTGCTCCCGCCTGCGAATGCGAGGAGCCTCATGGCCTCTTTTCCCACTCCGAAACCGGGCGATATCTCCGACGAGAGTCCCATCGAGCGGCTCCTGCGGCGGCTCAACCAACGCGTGGTGCTCGACGAGGCCGATGCCGCGGCGATCCGCGCGCTGCCCGTTTCGGTCAAGCAATTCGAGGCGGGCCAATATTTGGTGCGCGAGGGCAACCAGTCGCGCCACGCCTTCTTCCTGCTCGAAGGTTTCGTGATTCGCCACAAGTACGTCGGGGTAGGCGGGCGGCAGATCATCGCGATCCATATGCCGGGCGACTTCATGGACATCCAGAACGTCCTGCTCGGGCACGCCGATCACAATGTTCAAGCGTTGCGCGCCGCGACGGTCGCGGCGATCGAGGTTGAGGCGATGCTAGATCTGGCGCACGATCGCCCGCGGATCGGGCTCGCGCTGTGGCGCGAATCGCTGATCGAGGCGTCGATCTACAGCGAATGGATCGCCAATATCGGGCGGCGCGACGCACGCTCGCGAATCGCGCATCTGCTGTGCGAGCTCGCGGTGCGGCGCGAGGAGGCCGGGCTCGGCTCGCGCGACAGCTTCGAGCTGCCGATGACGCAGGAACAGATCGGCGACGCGCAGGGGCTTACTGCGGTCCACGTCAACCGGACGCTCAAGGCGCTCCAGGACGAAAGCCTGATCCACCGCAGCAAGCGCGCGATTCAGGTCGCCAACTGGGAGGGGCTGCGTGAGGTAGGCGATTTCACCACGGGCTATCTCCACCTCGAGGCGCTGCCCCTCGCCGCATAAATTGCGCCTCAGCGCGGAATTTAACCCATGTAATAGCGCGCCTTATCGCGTTTCTCGATGGTCGCCCCGCCGCGCGGGGAATCGCGGAACGATTCGGGCGGAGCGTGATTCGGAGGTCGCAATGCAAGGCAACAGCAGCGAATATTACCGAAAGCGCGAGCAGCAATGCCGTGCGCTCGCGGCCAAGGCGCAAGACGCCGGGATCCGGCGCGTGCATCTCGATTTCGCCGAGCGCTACGCGAGCGCGGCCGAGGCCGGGGCCGGACCACCCGCCAGCCCCGGCCTCGACTTCGGCGCGCCGCTACATGGAAGCGCCCTCGCCAACTGACGCGGCGCTGGCGTTTGCCGAACGCGCACCCTATCGGCCTCGCTCGGTCGCCGCCGAATCGCGGGGCGCTTCGGGGTGAGATCGGATGGGTTTCCGCTGCGGCATCGTCGGCCTGTCCAATGTCGGCAAGTCAAATCAAGTAGCGCCGCGGATGCGGGACCGATGATCGCCGCACGGGCGGCCAATCGCGCGATGATCGTGTTCGCCGTCTTTTCGCTGGCGGCGATCGCTGCTGGATGCGTGGCCATGGCGCAATCCGGAGTGCCGGCTGGCTCCTGGCTGCGCAACCCGATGGCCTGGCTGGTCGGTGCGCTGCTCGCCTCCGGACTTTTCTTCATCGAGCGGCCCCAGGCCACCCTGGCCCGGTTGCTGTTGCTATTGGCGGCCGGCGGATTGGCCGCGACCCTGGTTTTCCCCGATCAGGACGGCGTTCACCGCTGGATCGACATCGGCCCGCTGCACGTGAATGCGGCGGCGCTGCTTCTTCCCGCGGCTGTCGCCGCGCTCGCCCTCGTCGGCATCGCGAGCAAAACAGGGCTCGCCGCCGCGATCGCCATCGCCGCTCTGTTGCTGGCGCAACCGGACGCTTCGCAGATGATCGGATTTGCGCTCGCGACCGCGATCCTGTTCTTCCGGTCACCGACGCGGAGCGTGCGCGCCGCCGGCGTGGCCGCGGCGACGGTGCTGGCGGCCGCGGCGTGGCTTCGGCCAGATCCGCTGCAACCCGTGGCCGAAGTCGAGGGGAT
>JACMKH010000409.1 GCA_014380205.1 Sphingomonadaceae bacterium | reverse complement strand
GCGGGCTGGCCCGCCCCGCGCATCGCGACCGGCCCCGCGCGCGTAATCAAGGCCGATATCGTCGGCGAGAGCCACGTCCGCGCGATCGTCGCGGGCGAGGACGGGCGAAGCTTCAAGACCATCGCCTTTCGCGCCGCCCAAACCCCGCTCGGCCAGGCGATGCTCGGCGCGGGCGCGACGCGCCGCCTCTGGCTCGCGGGCCGCGCCAAGATCGACGACTGGGGCCCGCGCCCCACAGCCGAGCTCCACCTCGACGACGCCGCCTGGGCCGATGGCGGCGATTGACCGCCTGCCCGCCCTCGCTTATTCGCGCGCCTGCCTCGCGGCCCCTTCGTCTAGTGGTTAGGACGCGGCCCTTTCACGGCTGAAACACGGGTTCGAGTCCCGTAGGGGTCACCAGCCGGCGTCGGGTCAATGTCCACCCTTATACCTCGATTGAGATTTTGACGTTCGTCGGATCGACATCAAACGCGGCCGCCAATCGGCGCCGAGCATCGGCAATAGTGAGAACCGGCTCGACGTTTTCCTCGACCGCCGCCTTAATTGATTGTCCGACGACGCCTTCGACATCCGATGAGCCTTCTGGCTTGAGAGGAACGCGGGCGATAGGCGGGTGATCCAAGCCAGCGCCCGCCCCCACTTGAGTCGGGGGCTCCTTCAAATCAGGAACGTAAAGCCCCAACCACATGCCACGGCCGGTCGGAATGGAATGGCCGGCGGCTTTTCGGGCGGCATAGGAGCGATCGAAGCGGTCCCGCATTTCATCGCCATCAATCATGTGAACCTGAGCAAATCGGGGATTGACAGAATCGTCAACTGACACGGCCACTACAGCGTCAACGACGTCGAGCGTGACCCAAGCCGAATCATCCGGATTGCGCGGAAAGGCGATGTAGGTGTCCTGAGTCGTCCGGATGCTCACAAATTTGCTCTCGCCGTTGCGCGCAATACGCCGGAGGCTGGCTTTCCCGCTTCCAGGAACCCGCGAAACCTCCCACCCTTCCTTTTCCAACGCCTCTTCCCCGATGCGGAATAGCTGCCACTTCCTCGCTACCTTATCCGGTGTGCTATAAACGTTTGTCATCTCGTCTTCCTTGCTCCAACATCCTCGATTTGGTGGCTAGGAGGTGTGCGAGCGACTGTCAACAGAATTCGGTCCGCAAACGGTGACAAGCGCGGGGCACCCTCAGAACCCACAGGTCGCGCTGTAGGGCTGAAGGCTGAGAGCCTAGTGGAGCTTGAGCTTGGGCCGAATGATCCGGTTGACCCGACCGATCGCGAGCAGCCCCAGCCCGCGCCACATCCCGTGCACCGCGAGCAGATGCATCCGGTAGAGCGACTGGTAGACCCAGCGCGCGATCCGCCCGTGGATCGCGAGCTGGCCGCCGACCAGTCCGCCCATCAGGCTGCCCAGCGTCGAATAGCGGCTGAGCGAAACGAGCGAGCCGTGATCGCGATAGACGAAGGGCTTGAGCGGCCGTCCGGCGATCGCCCCGCGCAGGTTGCGGTAGACGTGGATCGCCATCTGGTGCGCGGCCTGCGCGCGCGGCGGGACGGGCCGCTCGGCGCCCTCGAGCCGGCAATGGCAGCAGTCGCCGAGCGCGAAGATGCGCGGGTCGG
>JACMKH010000055.1 GCA_014380205.1 Sphingomonadaceae bacterium | reverse complement strand
TCGACCACGGGCAAGCGCGCCGCTCCGCCGCGCCGGGCGCCGGGCTCGTTTCCGGCGGCCGCCAATGACACGATCGAGCTCCCGCTCCACGGCCGCATCGCCGCGGGCCTGCCGATCGAGGCGATCGAGGGCCGTGATTCGCTCCCCGTCCCCGCCGCGCTGCTTGGGCCGGGCGAGCATTTCGCGCTCGAGGTCGCGGGCGATTCGATGGTCGATGTCGGCATCCTCGATGGCGACTATGCCCTGATCAGCAAGGCCGACACCGCGCGCGAGGGCGAAATCGTCGTCGCGCTGATCGACGACAATGAGGCGACGCTCAAGACCTTTCGCCGCGAGGGCTCGATGATCCGGCTCGATCCGGCGAACAAGGCTTACGATCCCCAGCGTTACGACCCGAGGCAAATCCGCATCCAGGGCAAGCTCGCCGCGCTGCTCCGCCGCTACTGAGCCGCGCTCCGCCAGCGCAGCGACATGCACGAGAGCCCTGCGTCGAGCCTGGCGATCTCGGCAACGCGAAGCGGGACGAGGCTGTGGCCGCGCGACGCGAGCAGGTCGATCGTTCGCGGATAGGACGCGCCGACGAGGATGCGGTCGTTGACGCGCAGCAGGTTCGCGGCCGCCTCTTCGCCGGCGGGGGTTTCCAGCACCCCCACGTCTCCGAAAACATGCGATCGCGCCAGCGCGGGCGTCGCGAACACCGTCTCCTCGTCGAGCAGCGCGCAGGCGGTCTTGAAGTGGAGCACGGCGGGCGGTGTCTCGACGATCCGGGCGACGCGGCCGAGCGACTCGAGCATTTCAGCCAACGCGCGCGCGCCCGTCGCATCGGTGCGCGCGGAAAGGCCGATCAGGATTTCCGTAGGCGTGATCAGAATGTCGCCGCCGTCCGCGCAGCCCACGGCGAGGCGCGGCACTTCCCCGAAATACCCCGCGAACGCCGGCCCGAGCAACGCCGCCTCGCCGAGCCGCGTCGGCGCGCCGGGGCGAAGCAGGATGGCGGCTTCCGGGATGACCAGGGCCGGGTCCTCGACGAAGATCGAATCGGGAAAATCCTCGAGCGGCGGCAGCACCTCGACCGAGAGGCCCGCATCCTCGAGCGCCGCGACATAGGCGGCATGCTCGGCCGCGACCCCTTCGTAGCTCGGCGCATCGCCATCGCCTTCGCGCAGGCCGTTGATCGCGCTGCGTCCCGGCGCGCGCACGATCGCCCGGTCGAAATCGAACACGCGGCTCACAGCGTCCAGATCAGCACATTGACGAGCACGACGAGCGCGGCGACGAGCATCAATGTCCCACGTTTGCGGTCGCGATGCTTGACGAGCAGCCACAGCCCGCCCGCGCCGAGCGCGAACACCGCGAGCATCGCGAGCGACAGCGCGATGTTGGCGATGACCAGCATCAGGCGGTGATGATCGCGGCGTAGAGCGCCGGATCGACATTGCCGCCCGAAAGCGTGACCAGCGTCCGCTCGGTGATCGCCACCTTGCTTGTAAGCACCGCCGCGAACGCGACGGCGCCGCCGGGTTCGACGACGAGCCGGAGCCGCGCGAACGCGACGCGCATCGCATGCGCGACTTCATCCTCGCTCACGGCCACCCCCTTGGCGCCGTGCGCGTGGAGGATGCCGAAGGTGATCGGCGAAACGCGGAGCGTCTGGAGGGCGTCGCAGCGCGTCGGCGGCGGATTGGGACCCACGGGAACGATCTCCCCCGCCGCGAGCGAGCGCGCCATGTCGTCCCAGCCCTCCGGCTCGACCACGGTGATCGGGACATCGGGCAGCGCGAGCGCCGCGCCCGCCGCGAGCCCCC
>JACMKH010000408.1 GCA_014380205.1 Sphingomonadaceae bacterium | reverse complement strand
TTCGAAGCGCATGCCGGCGAATGGGACGCGATCCGCTCGCTCCACATCGCCGAGAGCGAGGTCGAAGCCGCGATGGTGCGCGCGCTCGGCATCCGTAGCGGCGGCGAGGCCGCAAGCCTCGGCCGACTCGTCGATATCGGCACGGGGACCGGGCGGATGATCGAGCTGTTCGGGGGTCATGCCCGCTCGGCGCTCGGCGTCGACCGCAGCCCCGAGATGCTGCGTCTCGCGCGCGCCAAGCTCGCTGAGGCCGGGCTTGCGCATGCCGAGCTGCGCCAGGGCGACATGTACGCGCTCGCGCTCCCCCAGGGCTCGGCCGACACCGTGCTGCTCCACCAGGTGCTTCATTACGCGCAGCAGCCCGCCGCCGCGATCGGCGAGGCCGGGCGCCTGCTGACCGAGGGCGGCCGGCTGCTGATCGTCGATTTCGCGCCGCACGAGCGTGAGGATCTGCGCAGCCGCGACGCGCATGCGCGGCTCGGCTTCGCAGACGATCAGATCGCGGGCTGGCTAGAGGCGGCGGGGCTCGCGCTCGACCATGTCGAGGAGCTCGGCGGCGAGCTCACGGTCAAGCTCTGGCTCGGTCGCCGCCGGCCCCAGCCCCATCTCAAGGCGGTCGCCGCGTGACGCTCTCGCTCGCCCAGCTCCACGAGGCGCGCCACGCGCTCGACGCCCCCTTCTTCGCCGATCTCGCGGGCGACGCGGCGGTGTCGTTCGAGTTCTTCCCGCCCCGCACCGAGGCGATGAACGAAACGCTGTGGCAGTCGATCAAGACGCTCGAGCCGCTCGGTCCGCGCTTCGTATCGGTGACCTATGGCGCGGGCGGATCGACGCGCGAGCGCACCCACGCGACGGTCGCGCGGATCGTCAACGAGACCGCGATCCCCGCCGCCGCGCACCTCACCTGCGTCGATGCCAGCAAGGCCGAGATCGAGCAGGTCGCGCGCCAATATTGGGATGTCGGCGTGCGCCACATCGTCGCGCTGCGCGGCGATCCGGCCAACGAAGGCGAGAGGTTCACCCCCCACCCCGACGGCTATCGCAACGCCGCCGAGCTCGTCGCGGGGCTCGCGCGGATCGCGCCCTTCGAGATTTCGGTTGCCGCCTATCCCGAGACGCACCCCGAGGCCGCCTCGCCCGAGGCCGATCTCGACAATCTCAAGCGCAAGCTCGACGCCGGCGCCACGCGTGCGATGACGCAGTTCTTCTTCTCGCCCGAGGCCTATTTCCGCTTCCGCGACGCCGCCGCGCGCCACGGCATCGACAATGAGATCGTGCCCGGCATCCTCCCCGTCACCAACGTCGCGCAGGTGCGCCGCTTCGCCGGCATGTGCGGCGCGGGCATCCCCCCGTGGATGGACCGGCTGTTCGAGGGGCTCGACGACCATCCGCCCGCGCGCCAGCTCGTCGCCGCGACGATCGCCGCCGAGCTGTGCCGCAAGCTCTATGCGGGGGGCGTGCGCGCCTTCCATTTCTACACGCTCAACCGCGCCGAGCTCGCCTATGCGATCTGCCATCTGCTCGGCATGCGGCCCAGGCTCGCGGTCGATCGGGAGAAAGCGGCATGATCCGAGCGGCCGAACGACTGCGCGCCGAAGCGGCGAAGCGCATTCTCGTCAAGGACGGCGCGTACGGTACCGAGGTCCAGGCGCGCCGCCTCAAGGAAGCCGAATATCGCGGCGACCTCGATCTGGCGCGCGACCAGAAGGGCAACAACGATCAGCTCAACTTGAGCCGCCCCGCGCTGATGCGCGAGATCGCGCTGAGCTTCGCCGACGCGGGCGCCGAGATCCTCGCCACCAACACCTTCAACGCCAACCGGATCAGCCAGGCCGATTACGGCGCCGAGCATCTCGTCCGCGAGATCAACCTCGCCGCCGCGCGGATCACACGCGAGGTCGCCGCCGAGGCCGAGGCGCGCGACGGTATCGCGCGCTGGGTCGCCGGCGCGCTGGGCCCGACCAACAAGACGCTCTCGCTGTCGCCCGACGTCAACGATCCCGGTTTCCGGGAGGTCGACTTCGACACCATGTCCGACGTCTATGTCGAGCAAATCGAGAGCCTCGTCGAGGGCGGCGCCGACATCCTCGCCACACACCACTTCTACTCCACCCGGTTCAGCCTGGCCGATTACTATCCAGAAGTGCTGGTCCGCGACATCAACATCGAGGCGGCGCGGATCATCCGCGAGGCGATCGAGGCGGCGAGCGCGCGCGACGGCGTGACACGGTTCGTCGCCGGGGCGATCGGCCCGACCAACAAGACGCTGTCGCTCTCGCCCGACGTTAACGATCCCGGCTTTCGCGAGATCGACTGGGACACGCTGGTCGAGGTCTATCGCGAGCAGGCCGCCGCGCTGATCGAGGGCGGCGCGGACTTCGTGCTGGTCGAGACGGTGTTCGACACGCTCAACGCCAAGGTCGCCGTGTTCGCCGTAGAGAAGCTGTTTGCGGACTTAGGACGTCGTCATCCCGTGATG
>JACMKH010000407.1 GCA_014380205.1 Sphingomonadaceae bacterium | reverse complement strand
CGCCCGCCGCCGTCCCCGACGCCTTCGGCCGGCAGCTCGATCGCGCGCTGCGCGCTCCGCTCGACCGGATCGTCGCGCACGCCGAGAGCATCCGTGCGCAGATCGAAGGCCCGATCCGCCGCGACTATGCCGAATATGCCGGCGACATCGCCGCGGCGGGCCGCCATCTGCTCGCGCTGGTCGACGATCTGGTCGATCTTCAAGCGATCGAGCGCGACGGTTTCGTTCCCCGCGCCGAGCCGCTCGATCTCGCCGACATCGCGCGCGCGGCGGCGGGTCTGCTCGCGGTGCGCGCCGCCGACAAGCAAATCAGCATCGATTCGCCGGGCGAGGACGAGGCCCTGTTCGCGATGGGCGAATATAAGCGCGTGCTCCAGATCCTCGTCAACCTGATCGGCAACGCGGTGCGTTTCTCGCCCGAGGGCGGAATGGTCTGGATCCGTTGCGAGCGCGAGGGCGATCTCGCCGCGGTGATCGTGGCCGATCAGGGCGCGGGTATCGCGCCGGAGGACCAAGCGCGCATCTTCGAGAAATTCGAGCGCCTCGAAAGCCGCGAGCCTGGCACCGGCCTCGGCCTCTACATCGCCCGCCGCCTGGCGCGCGCGATGGGCGGCGACATCGCGGTAGACAGCGCGCCGGGGCAGGGCGCGCGCTTCGTGCTGAGCCTGCCGGCACGGGCGTGAGGCCCTCCCAACGCGGTTAGCGCTGCTCCACCGGCACATAATCCCGCTGCGCCGGGCCCGTGTAGAGCTGGCGCGGCCGGCCGATCTTCTGCTCGGGATCGGAGATCATTTCGTTCCACTGCGCGACCCAGCCGGTGGTGCGCGCGAGCGCGAACAGCGCGGTGAACATCGTCGTTGGGAAGCCGATCGCCGAGAGGATCACGCCCGAGTAGAAGTCGACATTGGGATAAAGCTTCTTCTCGATGAAATACTCGTCCTTGAGCGCGATCTGCTCAAGCTCGCGCGCGACATCGAACACGGGATCGTCGACGCCGAGCTTGTCGAGCACCTCGGCCGCGGTCGCCTGCATGACCTTCGCGCGAGGGTCGTAGTTTTTGTAGACGCGGTGACCGAAGCCCATCAGCCGGAAGGGGTCGTCCTTGTCCTTGGCGCGCGCGATATATTCGGGGATGCGCTCGGGCTTGCCGATCTGGCGGAGCATGTTGAGCGCTGCCTCGTTGGCGCCGCCGTGGGCGGGCCCCCAGAGGCACGCGATCCCCGCCGCGATGCACGCGAAGGGGTTGGCGCCCGACGAGCTCGCGAGCCTCACAGTCGAGGTCGAGGCGTTCTGCTCATGGTCGGCGTGGAGGATGAATATGCGGTCCATTGCCCGCTCGACGATCGGATCGACGACATAGGGCTCGGGCGGGACGCCGAACGTCATGCGCAAGAAATTGCCGACATAGCTCAGCGAGTTGTCGGGATACATGAAGGGCTGGCCGAGCGAATATTTATACGCCATCGCCGCGATCGTCGGCATCTTGGCGATCAGCCGGTGGCTCGCGACCATGCGCTGATAGCCGTCGCTGATGTCGGTCGAATCATGGTAGAAGGCCGAGAGCGCGCCGACCACGCCGCACATGATCGCCATCGGGTGCGCGTCGCGCCGGAATCCACGGTAGAACTGGATGAGCTGCTCGTGGAGCATGGTGTGGCGCGTGATCGTGCTCGAGAATTTGTCGAGCGCCGCCGCGCCGGGCAGCTCGCCGTTGAGCAACAGATAGGCGACCTCCATGAAGCTCGACTGCTCGGCCAGCTGGTCGATCGGATAGCCAGCATGGAGAAGCACGCCCTCGTCGCCATCGATATAGGTGATCTTCGAGCGGCATGCGGCGGTCGAGGTGAAGCCCGGATCGTAGGTGAAGATGCCGCACTCGGCATGGAGGTCGCGGATGTCGAGCACATCGGGGCCGACGCTTCCCGACAGCACGGGCAGGCCGAACGAATGGCCGTTGAATTCGATCTTCGCCGTTTCCGCCATCGAATTCGCCTCCCTGCCGTTCGCGCTATCCCGCCTGATCCTCGATCCGCGCCAGCGATTCCTCGCGTCCGAGCAGCAGCAGGACATCGAAAATGCCCGGCGAGGTCGCCTGGCCGGTGAGCGCCGCGCGCAACGGCTGCGCGGCCTGGCCCAGCTTGACCCCCTGCTCTTCGGCGAAGCCTCTGACGGCGGCGTCGAGCGCGTCTTCGGTCCAGTCCGTCGCCCCCGAAAGCCGGGTGTGCAGGCCGGACAGAAGCACCCGCGAAGATGCGTCTAGCAGGCTTGCCGCGGCCTCGTCCAGTTCTAGGGGGCGGGTGCGAAACAAAAAGCGCGCGCCGCTTGCAAGTTCGCGGATATTCTTGGCGCGCGGCTTGAGCGAAGCCATGCTGCGCCGCAGCGTTTCGCGTTGCAGGTCGTCGAGTGTGTGGGCCGCTTCTTGCTCGACCATCGGGGCAACGAGATCGGCCAGCCGCCCATCGTCGGCCGCGCGCAGATAATGGCCGTTGAGATTGTCGAGCTTGGCCATGTCGAAGCGCGCGGGCGACTTGCCGACCGCGTCGAGATCGAACCATTGGATCGCCTGGTTCATGTTGAAAATCTCGTCGTCGCCATGTCCCCAGCCCAGCCGGACGAGATAGTTGGCGAGCGCCTCGGGGAGGATGCCGAGCTCGTCGCGATAGGCCTCAACGCCGAGCGCGCCGTGGCGCTTGGAGAGCTTGGCGCCGTCCGCGCCGTGGATCAGCGGGACATGCGCGTAGACCGGCTCGGGCCAGCCCATCGCGCGGATCACGCCGAGCTGCCGGAAGGCGTTGTTGAGATGGTCGTCGCCGCGGATCACGTGGGTGACGCCCATGTCATGATCGTCGACGACGACCGAGAGCATATAGGTTGGCGTTCCGTCGGCGCGGAGCATGACGAAGTCGTCGATCTCCGCGTTGGCGACGGTGACGGGACCTTGGACGCGGTCCTCGATCGTGGCCTCGCCTTCCCGCGGGGCCTTCAGGCGCACGACGAAGTGCTGGTCGGCGGGGCCATCGCCGCGATCGCGCCACGGGCTCTCGACGCGGAAAGGGCGCCGTTCAGCCTGCGCTCTCGCACGCATTTCCGCGAGCTCGTCCTGGCTCAGCCAGCAGCGATAGGCGTGACCTTTGGCGAGCAGCTCACGCGCGACCTCGGCGTGGCGTTCGGCGCGCGCGAATTGATAGACTTCCTCGCCGTCCCAATCGAGGCCGAGCCAGCGCATCCCGTCGAGGATCGCCGCGATCGCGGGCTCGGTCGAACGCGCGCGGTCGGTGTCCTCGATGCGCAGCCTGAACGCGCCGCCATGGTGGCGCGCGAACAGCCAGTTGAAGAGGGCCGTGCGCGCGCCGCCGATATGTAGGAAGCCGGTGGGGGAGGGCGCGAAGCGCGTGACGGCGCGGGCAATATCGGTGCTTGCGCTCACGCGCGCTTTCTCCAAAGTCTCAGGCCGATGCGGGGAGGGCGGGGTGGCCTCTACCATAGGCTATTGGCGGCGACAATCGGAGCGGGCGGCAGCGCTCGCGCCGCTCGCCTGGCTCGAACGCCGGCTCGAGGCCGAGCGCGACCAGCTTCCGCTGTGGATTCCCGTCGGGCTCGGCGCGGGGATCGCGGCCTGGTTCGCGCTGCCGACGCGCGAAGGCTGGATCGCGCTGTTGCTCATCGCGCTCG
>JACMKH010000406.1 GCA_014380205.1 Sphingomonadaceae bacterium | reverse complement strand
TTCTGAGCGATGCCCTCGCCCGCATCCGCGCCGATCTCGACGCCGAGCGCGACACCGCCGCCAAGCGATATCACGCCCGCCAGCCGCGCCTTGGGCACCGGAATTCCGCGCGTCGCCTCGCGGAGGCGGCGCGCGAGCTCGTCCGCCACGCTCGGTGGGAGGTGGTGGAACAGCGTCAGATGCGCGGGGACGCGGTTGCGTTCGGGCGGGTAGTGGCGGCGGCGGAGGGCGTCGAGCCAGGCGAAATCGGCGTCGCCGAGCAACGCGGTGACGATGATGGGCGCAGGCCGCGCGGCGGCGCTCAAATCCTGACCTGGCTGCCCAGCTCGACGACGCGATTGGGGGGCAGGCGGAAGAACTCCATTGCGCTTTCGGCGTTGCGCAGCATCCACGAGAAGATCTTTTCGCGCCACAGCGCCATCTTGGCGTGGGACGACGGCAGCAGCGTCTGGCGCGCGAGGAAGAAGCTCGTCTCCATCATCTTGAAGGGTTGGCCGCAGGTGTCGGTGGTCTCGAGGGCGCGCGGCACGTCCATTTCCTCCATGAAGCCGTAGCGCAGGATCAGCCGGTAGAAGCCTTCGCCGAGCGCCTCGCTCTTGGCGCGACGGCTGACCGGGACGAAGGGCTCGTCGGCGATCGAGATGGTGAGCAGAACGACGCGCTCGTGGATCACCTTGTTGTGCTTGAGGTTATGGAGCAGCGAATGCGGCACGCCGTCAGGCGAGGTGGTCATGAACACCGCCGTGCCGGGCACGCGCGTCGCCGAACCCTGCGCCGATTTGACGAACACGCCCACCGGCATCGCCGCCTCGCGCATCCGCGCGCGCATCAGCGCGCGGCCCTTGGCCCAGGTGGTGAGCAGGATGAAGATGATCAGCCCGACGAGCAGCGGAAACCAGCCGCCGTCGGGTATCTTGGTGAGATTGGCTGCGAAGAAGGCGCCGTCGACGATGAAGAACAGGCCGACGAGCAGCCCGGCCCCAATCTTGTTCCATCCCCAGAAGCTGAACAGCAGCACCGCGAGCAGGCAGGTGTCGATGAGCATCGCGCCGGTCACCGCGATGCCATAGGCCGAGGTCAGGTTCGACGAGGACTGGAAGGTGACGACGAGCAGCAGCACCGCGATCATCAGCGCCCAGTTGATCGCGGGAATGTAGATCTGGCCGACGGTTGCCGCGCTGGTGTGCTGGATGCGCAGGCGCGGCATGAAGCCGAGCTGGATCGCCTGCTGGGTGACCGAGAACGCCCCCGAGATGACCGCCTGGCTCGCGATCACCGCGGCGAGCGTCGCGATTATCAGCAGCGGCAGCTGAAACCAGCTGGGCGCGAGCATGTAGAAGGGGCTTTCGAGCGCGACGCGGCCCTCGCGCATGAGCAACGCGCCCTGACCCAGATAGTTGAGCATCAGCGCGGGGAGCACGAACACCAGCCACGAGCGCCCGATCGGCTTGCGGCCGAAATGGCCCATGTCGGCGTAGAGCGCCTCGGCGCCGGTCACCGCGAGCACGATCGCGCCGAGCGCGAGGAAGGATTCGATCGGACGCTCGGCGAAGAAGGCGACCGCGTGATGCGGGCTCAGCGCCTGGAGGATCATTGGATTTTGCGCGATGCTCATCACGCCAAGCACCGCGATGACGAGGAAATAGACGAGCATGATAGGGCCGAAGAAGTTGCCCACGCGCGCTGTGCCGCTGCGCTGGATCATGAACAGCAACACGAGGATGACGATCGCGAGCGGAACGACGAAGCGGCCCAGCGCCGGATCGAGGATTTTGAGCCCCTCGACCGCACCGAGCACCGACACCGCGGGCGTGATCATGCTGTCGCCGTAGAACAGCGCGGTCGCGAAGATCGCGAGCAACACGATCCCGGTGGTCCAGCGCTTGCCGCCGCCGCGCCCGCCGAGCAGCGCGAGCAGCGCGAGGCTGCCGCCTTCGCCATGGTTGTCGGCGCGCAGGATGATCGAGACATATTTGATCGTGACGATCAGCATCATCGACCAGAAGATCAGGCTGAGCACGCCGAAGATGTGGAGCGGATCGAGCTCGAGCCGGTGGTGCCCCTCGAACGCCTCGCGCAGCGCATAGAGCGGGCTCGTGCCGATATCGCCGAAGACCACGCCGATCGCGCTGATCGCGAGCTTGAGCGTCGCCGACTGGCGGCCATGGCCGTGGGGCGCGGTCTCGGACAGGCTGCTATCGCTCATCGGCGCTGGACCCGGCCCCTGTTTGTCGCGTCGCATCGTTGCCGGGTGTTTTCGCCTCGGCGACAAGGCGCGCGGATTATCACGCGCGGCGGACGCTCGCAATGGGCGCGACAAGGCGGGGCCGTCCCGTTATAGCGCGGCCATGCACCAGCTTCAGGAGGCGTGAATGCGCGTCGGAATCCCCAAGGAAATCAAGAACCACGAATATCGCGTCGGGCTCACGCCGCCCTCGGTCTGGGAGGTGATCCAGGCGGGGCATGAGGTGATCGTCGAGACGCATGCGGGCGAGGGGATCGACTTCAGCGACCAGGACTACAGGGACGTCGGCGCGACCATCGCGGGGAGCGCGGCCGAGGTGTTCCGCGAGTCCGAGATGATCGTCAAGGTCAAGGAGCCGCAGGCGGTCGAGATCGCGATGCTTGAGCCCAGGCACCTGCTGTTCACCTATCTCCATCTCGCGCCCGATCCCGAGCAGACCAAGGGGCTGATGAAATCGGGCGCGACCTGCATCGCCTATGAGACGGTGACCGCGAGCGACGGATCGCTCCCGCTGCTCAAGCCGATGTCCGAGGTCGCGGGGCGCATGTCGGTCCAGGTCGGCGCGCATTATCTCGAGAAGGAGCAGGGCGGGCGCGGCGTGCTGCTCGGCGGGGTCCCCGGCGTCGCGCCGGCGAAGGTCGCGATCCTCGGGGGCGGCGTCTCCGGGATAAACGCGGCGCAGATGGCGGTCGGGATGCGCGCCGACGTCACGATCTACGACATCTCGAACGCGCGGCTCGCCGAGCTCGACATGTTCTTCTCGAGCCAGATCAAGACCGCCTATGCCTCGAAGGCGGCGATCGCGGCGGCTGTGCGCAACGCGCATCTCGTGATCGGCGCGGTGCTCGTCCCCGGCGCGGCCGCGCCCAAGCTCGTCACGCGCGAGATGCTCAAGACGATGAAGCGCGGCTCGGTGCTCGTCGATATCGCGATCGATCAAGGCGGCTGCTTCGAGACCAGCCACGCAACGACGCACGACGACCCGGTCTATGAGGTCGACGGAATCATCCATTATTGCGTCGCCAACATGCCCGGGGCGGTCGCGCGAACCTCGACCTTCGCGCTCAATAACGCGACGCTCCCCTACGCGCTTCAGCTCGCCAACCGCGGCGCGGAGGCGGCGATGGCGGCGAACCCGCACCTCGCCGAGGGGCTCAACGTCTCGGGCGGCAAGATCCGCCACGCCGCGGTCGCGCAGGCGCTCAATCTCCCGCTCAATTGACAGCGCCTCTCTAGCCGTGTTATGTAGGTAATACACCGAGAGGAAAGAATGTCATGAAGTTCGCCGCCGCCGCCCTGCTTGCCCTGTCGACCTGGACCGTCGCCGCGGCGCCCGCGCTCGCGCAGCCCGCGCCCGCCGCTCAGGCCGCCGAGCCCGTCCGCTATTCGGCGCAGCAGTTCTACGCGACGACGAGCTACGGCATGGCTTCGCCCGCGGGTCACGCTTTTTCGCCCGATGGCGAAAATCTGCTGATCTGGGGCGATCAGGGGGGCGTGATCAACGCGTGGCTGCTCCCGGTCGCGGGCGGCGATCCGGTTCGCGTGACGACCTCGACCGACAATGCGAGCTTCGCGGTGAGCTTCTTTCCGGCCGACGAGCGCATCCTCTATACCGCCGACCAAGGCGGCAACGAGCTCAACCACGTCTATGTCCGCGCAGCGGACGGCACGGTGCGCGACCTCACGCCGGGCGAGAATCTCAAGGCCGATTTCGCGGGCTGGAGCGCAGATGGCGCAACCTTCTACGTCACGACCAACGAGCGCAATCCCGAGATGTTCGATCTCTATGCCTATGACGCCGACGATTACGAGCGCCGCCTGATCTTCCAGAACGAAGGCTATCTGATCGGCGCGGTCAGCGGCGACGGCCGCCATGTCGCGCTGGTCAAGGCGCTGACCAGCGCCAACAGCGATCTCTATCTCGCCGACCTTTCGACCGGGCCGACCGCGACGCCGCGGCTGATCACCGAACACCAAGGCAACATCAGCTACGAGATCCACGACTTCACGCGCGACGGCGCGACGCTGGTCTACGCGACCGACGAGCATGGTGAATATATGCAGGCGTGGAACTATGCGCTCGCCGACGGCGCGCGCAGCGCGCTGGTCTCGGGCGAGTGGGACGTGATGTTCGTGATGTTCTCGCCCTCGGGCCGCTACCGCGTCCACGCGCTCAACGAAGACGCCTCGACCGCGCTGACCATCACCGACACGAGCACGGGCCGCGAGGTCACGCTGACCAGAGTCCCCGCGGGCGATCTCGGCGGCGTGCGCTTCAATCGCGACGAGACCATGGTGGCCTTCACGGTCGCCTCGGACACCAGCCCGAGCGACGTCTTCGTCGCCGATCTCGCCACCGGGGCGGCGCGGCGGCTGACCCATGCACTCAACCCCGCGATCGACGAGGACCAGCTCGTCGAGGGCGAGGTCGTGCGCTTCGCGAGTTACGACGGAGTCGAGGTTCCCGGAATCCTCTATCGTCCGCGCGAGGCAAGCGCGGCCAACCCCGTGCCCTCGGTCGTCTTCGTCCACGGCGGGCCGGGCGGGCAGAGCAGGCGCGGCTACAGCGCGACGGTCCAGCATCTCGTCAACAACGGCTATGCGGTCTACGCGATCAACAACCGCGGCTCTTCGGGCTACGGCAAGACCTTCTTCCACATGGACGACCGCCGCCACGGCGATGTCGACCTGCGCGACGTCGTCGCCTCGGCCGATTATCTCAAGGGGCTCGACTGGATCGCCGACGACCGGATCGCGGTGATGGGCGGATCGTACGGCGGCTATATGGTCGCCGCCGCGCTCGCCTATCATCCCGAGGCGTTCGACGCGGGGATCGATATTTTCGGTGTGACCAACTGGGTGCGCACGCTCGAATCGATCCCCGCCTGGTGGGGGGCGGCGCGGGACGCGCTGTTCGACGAGATGGGCGATCCCGCGACCGACGCGACCCGCCACCGGGCGATCTCGCCGCTGTTCCATGCGAGCAATATCCGCAAGCCACTGCTCGTGATCCAGGGCGCGAACGACCCGCGCGTGCTCCAGGTCGAGAGCGACGAGCTCGTCGCGGGGGTACGCGCGAACGACGTGCCGGTGGAATATGTGATCTTTCCCGACGAGGGGCATGGGTTCCTGCGCAAGGAGAACCGGATCACGGCGTCCGAGACGTATCTGACGTTTCTCAACGAGCATCTGGGGCGGTAATCAGAGCCGAATGCGCCGAGCGACTTCAATCGCGATTGATTACCAGATATTAGGCACTTTGATTGCAATATAGCCGGATGATCAAGGTTGGCATCGCGCTGTTGCTTATCGCCATCAATCTCTGGACTGTGTTTCGATTCTGGCAGGACAAGCAACGCGCCCTTTCGCGCGAACCGAGAATCCCTGAAGCCGATCTGCTCGGGCTAGCGCTGTTCGGCGGATCGCCCGCTGCGCTACTTGCAAGACGGTGGTTCAGGCATAAAACGCGAAAGGAGCCGTTCTCGACGCAGCTCTTCGCAATCTTTGCCGTACAATGCGGGGTGGCAATCGGACTGGCGAGCTATGCCCTGACTTGAGCATCGGAAGGCGGCGCGCTACATCGCCCCTTTAATGGCCGCGCCGCCCTTCCCTCACCGCCACCTCCTCGGCATCGAAGGGCTTTCCGCCGCCGACATCCTGACCATTCTTGGTGAGGCCGAGCAATGGGTCGCGTTCAACCGCGGCGCGCGCAAGGCCGACGATCGTCTGCGCGGCCTGACCCAGATCAACGCCTTCTTCGAGAATTCGACGCGCACGCTGTTCTCGTTCGAGATCGCGGGCAAGCGGCTCGGCGCGCAGGTCTCGAGCTTCCACCCCGCCGCGTCGAGCGTGCGCAAGGGCGAGAGCCTGATCGACACCGCGCTGACCCTGGGCGCGATGCAGCCCGATCTGCTCGTCATCCGGCACGAGGCGGTGGGGGCGGCGGCGGACGTCGCGGCGGTGATGGACTGTCCGGTGATCAACGCGGGCGACGGGCGCGGCGAGCATCCGACGCAAGCGCTGCTCGACGCGCTGACGATCCGGCGCCGCTTCGGGCGGATCGAGGGGCTCAGGATCGTGATCTGCGGCGATATCGCGCACAGCCGCGTCGCCAATTCGAACATGCGCACGCTGCCGTTGCTCGGCGCGGAGCTGATCGTCGCGGGGCCCGAGGCGCTGCTTCCCGCGGCGCTTCCGGAGGGCGTGACCGCGACGACCGACTTCGATTCGGCGATCGCGGGGGCCGATGTCGTGATGATGCTGCGTATCCAGCGCGAGCGGCTCGAGGCGGGGCTCGCCGATGCGCTCGGCGATTATCACGCGGTCTATGGGCTGACCCGCGAGCGGCTCGCGCGCGCCGCGCCGCATGCGATCGCGATGCATCCAGGGCCGATGAACCGCGGCGTCGAGATCGATGGCGAGATCGCCGACGATCGCGAGCGGTCGGTGATCCTGACTCAGGTCGAGCTTGGCGTCGCGGTGCGGATGGCGTGCCTCGACCTGCTCACACGCGAGCGGCGAGGCGCGGCCTAGATTTCAGCGCGCGGTGCGCTGCGCCGCTCCGCCGCCGCGGCGCGCCATCGCGATCGGG
>JACMKH010000405.1 GCA_014380205.1 Sphingomonadaceae bacterium | reverse complement strand
GCGACCGGCTCCGCGGGCGGTGTCGTCTCCTCGGCCGGTGGGGCCATCGGATCGGCGGGCGTCGCGTCCTGCGCGGTCGCGGGCATCGCGAACATCGCGCCGGCCAGCGCGGCCGTCATCAGCATTTTCCTGGTCATTTTGTTTTCTCCTGCGTCGTGCAGGAAACCAACGTGCCGACAGGGCAGGGGCGACTCCGCCCGCCCCGCATCCGCCACCGTCCGCCCCCAGCCGTGCCCCGCGCGGGATCGACGGCTCCGGTTGTTAATCCGGCGTTTCGATTTCCGCCATTGCCGCGAACGCCCGAGACGAACGCCGGAATCGCGATAACCCGTCAGAGACACCCCTCGATGAACTGCACAGGGCCATGCTGGCCGGCGCGGTAGGCGGTGATACGGCCGTCGACGACCTCGAACGCCATCGCGCCCGCGCCGTCCGGCGAGGCGTGGTGGATGACCTTGTCGCCCGCGTCGCCATAGGGGTGCGATTCGACATGGGTGCGGGCGGGGTAGAGCGCGATCAGCTCGGCGCCGGTCATGCCGATCCGCGCGCCCTCGCGCGTCGCGATACCGCCCTCGAAGACGTCGATGCGGACGAGCTCGCCGGCGATGATCATCAGGCCGAGGCCGGGGAGGTCCGCCGCGCCCGAAAGATAGTGGCAGCTCCCGCCGTCGAGCGAGGGTTCGACGCGCATCTCGGGATGCGCGGCGAGAATCTCCGACTCGCTCATCCCGATCCGGAAGTCGCGGTATCCCGACATGTCCACGCGATCGGACGGGGCGTCCTGCATCGCGAGCAGCAGCGGCGCGAGCGCGGCCAAGGCGAAGCGGGTCAGCCGCATTGCGCGCGGTGGAGCAGCATCTGGTCGGCGAGGACGAGCGCCATCATCGCCTCGACGACGGGGACGCCGCGGATGCCCACGCAGGGGTCGTGGCGGCCCTTGGTCGAGATGGTGGTCGCCTCGCCACCGCGCGTGATCGTCTCGACCGGAGTGAGGATCGAGCTGGTCGGCTTGAACGCGACGCGGCAGACGATCGCGTCGCCGTTGGAGATGCCGCCGAGGATGCCGCCGGCGTTGTTCGAGAGGAAGCGGGGGCGGCCGTCTTCGCCGGGGCGCATCGGATCGACATTGGCCTCGCCGGCGAGCCGCGCGGCTCCGAAGCCCGCGCCGATCTCGACGCCCTTGGCCGCGTTGATCGACATCATCGCGCCCGCGAGCTCGGCGTCGAGCTTGGCGTAGACCGGCGCGCCCCATCCGGGCGGGACGCCGCTCGCGATGCATTCGGCGATCGCGCCGAGCGACGAGCCCGATTTGCGCGCGGCGTCGACGCGCGCTTCCCAGGCGAGGGCGGCCTCGGCGTCCGGGGAGAAGAAGGGGTTGGCGTCAATCGCCGCGTCGTCGAAGCGCGCACGATCTACGGCCAAGCCGCCGAGCTCGACGAGATAGCCGCGGATCGCCACCCCATCGCCGAACACTTTCCTGGCCACTGCGCCGGCCGCGACGCGTGCGGCGGTCTCGCGCGCCG
>JACMKH010000404.1 GCA_014380205.1 Sphingomonadaceae bacterium | reverse complement strand
TCGCTCTGCGGGAGCGCAGCGATCCGCGCCGCTGGCGGCAGATTCAGGCGCGCCGCGCGGCCGATTACCGCCAGCGCTACACCTTCGCCCCGCGCCGGTGGGTGAGCCGCTACCGTCCGCGCGCCTGCGCGCCGGGTCTCGCGTGGCGGACCTTCGCCTGCGTGCCTTCGGGCGGCGCGCGTGCGCGCTTCGCCTTCGGCCAGCGCTTCGCCTTCTACGACCGTCCGCGGCCCTATAGCTGGACGCCCTATCGTTACCGGCTGAGCTATGGCATCGGCCGCGATCGATACGATTACCGCTACTATAACGGCTATATGTACCGGATCGACCCGGCGACCGCGCTGATCGCGGCGGCGATTCCGCTGCTCGGCGGCGGCTTCTCGGTCGGCCACACGCTGCCCGTCGGCTATGGCGTCTACAACGTGCCCCAGGCCTATCGCTCGGTCTATTATGACGATGATTATCACTATCGCTACGGCGACGGAGCGATCTACCGGGTGGACCCGGCCAGCTATCGCATCGAGGGCGTTTGCGCGCTGTTGACAAATGATTTCGTCGTCGGCCAGCCGATGCCGCTGGGTTATGACGTTTACAACGTGCCCTTCGGCTATCGCGACGCCTATTATGACGACGAGGATTATTGGTATCGCTACAATGACGGGCGGGTGTGGCAGATCGACGCCGACACCCAGCTCATCGTCGCGGCGGTCGCGCTGACCGCGGCGTTGGCCTAGCAGGAGAGTAGAGATGACGAACAGGCTGGCAGGAGCGCTGCTCGGCGCCGCCGCGTTGATCCTCGTTCCCGGATGCAAGGAGGCCGACGGGAACGAAGCCGTGGTCTCCGCTGACGACGCCGAGGTCGCGCCGGTATCGGTCGGCGGGACCGAGATGGACCCCAACCGCAGCTTCGGACAGAATCTCGCCGAGGCGGGCAATCTCACGCGCTTCGTCGCGGCGGTCGACGCGGCGGGGCTCTCCGAGACGCTTGAGGGCGTCGGCCCCTACACGGTGTTCGCGCCGACCGACGACGCCTTCGGCGCTCTCCCCGAGGGGACGTTCGAGGCGCTGACCGAGGCGGGCGGCCCCGAGTTGGTCAATCTCGTCTCGTACCACATCGTCCCCGGCGTGGTGACCAGCGAGGACCTCGCGGCGGCGCTCGACCGATCCGAGGGTGACGTCTCGCTCGCGACGATGACCGGCGCGCAGCTCACCGTCGCGCGCGACGGTGACGGGATCGTGATGCGCGACAGCGCGGGGGGAACGGCGCGGTTGTCGCAGTCCGACGTGATCCAGTCGAACGGCGTGCTCCACGTCGTCGACATGGTGCTAAACCCAGGTGACGGACAGCCCGGCGAGGGCAGCGAGGCCATGGCCAGCGAGGCGGGCCCCGCCGGCTAGAGTTCCGCGCGTGATTCCAGCGCGCGCGTAGCGGATTGCCCGCGCCGCGCGCGCGACCATGCCCAGATTGCGAAGCCGGTGAGATAGACGCCCGACCAGCCGTAGGCGGGGATCACGCCGGCGAGCTCGGCGATCGCGCCGAAGGCGAGGCACATCGCGATGCCCGTGACGCAATAGAAGAAGATCATCGCCGAGGTTGTCGTCGCGCGGCTCTCGTCCCCGACTGCGCTCTGGAAGCGCGCCTCGGCGAGGATCGTCGCGGGCGCGGTGACCAGATAGGCGATGACCAGCGGGACAAGCATCCAGGGCGAATGGCCCACGCCCGACAGCGTCAGCATGATCCCGCCGATCAGCGGGAACAGCCAGCTCGCCGGCGAAAATCCCGCGAAACGGTGCGCGGCGAGATTGGCCCAGGCTTTGGCGCCGATGACGATCCCCCCGATCACGCCGAAGCTCCAGATCGGCAGGCCGAGCGCGAGGAAATAGAGCGGGTCGAACTCCTCGATCACGCCGAACACGGTTCCGAACATCAGGTAGAGCGTCAGAAAGCGCAGATCGGGCTCGCGTTTGAATTCGGCGAATGCGTTGGCGAAATGGCCGAAATAGCCCGTCCGCGGCGCATCGCCCTCGCTCCGTCCGCGCCTGAGATCGGGTAGCCAGCACGCGACGATCGCCGAGAGCGCGAGCGGCGGCAGCGTCAGCCAGAGCGTTGCCTCCAACGAGAAATGGCCAACGATCGCGCCGATCAGGATCGCGAGGCCGACGCTGAGCTCGGCCGCGGCGCGGTCGGCCCCGAGCGCGCGATCATAATCGTCCGCGCGCCCCGCCGCGTCGAGATGCTCGTAGAGCAGCGCCTCCTTCGACCCCGAGACCAGCGCCATCGCGAAGCTCCACATGCCGAAGCCGAGCGCGAACCACGCGAAGCTGCTCTCGGCGAATACCCAGAGCAGGAAGGTCCCCGCCTTGATCACCGGCGCGGCGACGAGCAGCCAGCGCCGGTCGAACCTGTCCGACAGCGCGCCCGAGGGGACTTCGAACGCCGCGGCGATCCCCGCCCAGATCGCGAACAGCAGTGCGATCTCCCACACGCCGAGGCCCGAAACCTCGAACCAGACCGCGTAGATCGCATAGCCGAGCATGAAATCGATCAGGAAGACATAGGCGTAGTAGGCGGTGAGGAAGCGGCGGAGAGGCATGGGATCGCGCGGAACGGATCAGGGGACGAGGACCGTGTCCACCGCCTCGGCCGCCGTCTCAGGATAGTCGAGCGTGTAGTGGAGCCCACGGCTCTCCTTGCGCGACAGAGCTGAGCGGACAATCAGGCCGGCGACCTCGACGAGGTTGCGCAACTCCACCAGATCGGGGGTGACGCGGAAGTGGCCGTAATATTCGGCGACCTCGCGGCCCAGCAGATCGACGCGGTGCTGGGCGCGCTCGAGGCGCTTGGTGGTGCGGACGATGCCGACATAGTCCCACATGAAGCGACGGATTTCGCGCCAATTGTGCTGGACGACGACCTCCTCGTCCGAATCGGTGACGCGGCTTTCGTCCCAGGGGCGGATCGCGGGGTGCGGATCGAGATCGTCCCAATGCGCCGCGATGTGGTTGGCGGCGGCCTCGCCGAACACGAAGCATTCGAGCAGCGAGTTGGACGCGAGACGGTTGGCGCCGTGGAGCCCCGATTCGCTGCACTCGCCCGCGGCGTAGAGGCCGGGAAGATCGGTGCGGCCGTTGAGATCGATGCGCACGCCGCCGCAGGTGTAGTGCTGCGCGGGGACGACGGGGATGGGCTCGCGCGTCATGTCGATTCCGAGATCGAGCAGACGCGCGTGGATGTTGGGAAAATGCCCGCGCACGAATTCGGGATCGCGGTGGCTGATGTCGAGGTGGACGTAGTCGAGCCCGAGCCGCTTGATCTCGTGATCGATCGCGCGCGCGACGACGTCGCGCGGGGCGAGCTCCTCGCGCGGATCGAAGCGCGGCATGAAGCGCTCGCTGGTCTCGGGGAGCTTGAGCTGCCCGCCCTCGCCGCGCACCGCCTCGGTGATCAAAAAATTTTTGACCTCGAGATTGTAGAGGCAGGTCGGGTGGAACTGCATGAACTCCATGTTGGCGATCCTGCAGCCCGCGCGCCACGCCATCGCGGCGCGGTCGAGAACAGGTAGGCGCGCCCCGCGCCTCCGGTGGCGAGGATCGTCGCGCGCGCGGAGATGGTTTCGATCCGGCCGGTCGCGCGATTGAGCGCATAGACGCCCCAGACGCGCTGCTCACCCGCTGGATCGACCGTGTGGCGATCGACGATCAGATCGATCGCGGCCATATCGGGCCTCAGCGTGATGTTGGGGTTGGCGGAGGCGGCCTTTTCGAGCGCCTCCTGCACTGCCCAGCCGGTCGCGTCATGGACATGGACGATCCGGCGATGGCTGTGCCCGCCCTCGCGCGTCAGGTGCCAGCGCTCGGATTCGCCGGGATTGAAGGGCACGCCGAGCGCGGCGAGCCGCTCGATCGCGGCGGGCGCGTTCTCGACGACGAACTCGACCGTGGCGCGGTCATTGAGCCCCGCACCCGCGATCATCGTGTCCTCGATATGGCTCTCGAAGGTGTCCCCCGGCTCGAGCACCGCCGCGATGCCGCCCTGCGCCCATGCGGTCGACCCCTCGTTGAGCGCACCCTTGGCGAGCACGCAGACGCGGAAGCGCGGGGCGAGCGTGAGCGCGGCGGTGAGTCCCGCCGCTCCTGAGCCGATGATTAGGATGTCGTGCTCAGACATCTCTGGTAAGATTCAGAAAAACATCCTCCAAGTCCGGCTCGCGCGTCGATACCTCGATCACGCCCAGCCCCGCCGCGCCCAGCGCGCTGAGCACCTCGCCCGCGTTGACGCGGTCCTTGCGATAGGTGATCTCGAGCGTGCGGGGATCGGCGAGAACGATCTTGTCGAAGCAGGGCGCGGCGGGCGCTTCTTCGACATCGCGGTCGACCGTCACCACGACCAGCTTCTCCTGCGCCATCCCGACCAGCTCGCGCGTCGGCTTGTCGGCGATCACCTTGCCGTGGTTGATGATCGCGATGCGGTCGCACAGCGCCTCGGCCTCCTCGAGATAATGGGTGGTGAGCACGACCGTGACGCCCTCGGCGTTGAGCTGGCGTACATAGTTCCACAGCTGCTGGCGCAAGGTCACGTCGACGCCCGCGGTGGGCTCGTCGAGCACGAGCACGGGGGGCGAATGGACCATCGCCTTGGCGACCATCAACCGCCGCTTCATCCCGCCCGAAAGCGTGCGCGAATAGGCGTCGGCCTTGTCCGAGAGATGGACCGCGGCGAGCAGCTCGGCGGTGCGCCGGTCCTTGCGCCTGATGCCGTAGAGCCCCGCGTAGATGTCGAGCGTCTCGGCCGGGGTGAAGAAGGGGTCGAACAGGATTTCCTGGTTGACGATGCCGATCGCGCGCTTGGCGTTGCGGGGATTCTCGTCGATGTCGAAGCCCCAGATCGCGGCCTTGCCGCTGGTCTTGTTGACGATCCCCGCGAGGATGTTGATCAGCGTCGACTTGCCCGCGCCGTTCGGCCCGAGCAGCCCGAAGATCGTTCCCCGCGGTACGTCGAGGCTGACATCGTCGAGCGCGCGCGTGCCACCCGCGTAAATTTTGGTCATATTCTCGACGCGGATCGCGGCTTCGCTCATCGCGCGGGGCATAGCGGTTGCCCCGCCCCGCGCAAACTTGCTATCCGCGCGCCCTATGGTGCCGCCCCCTGAAATTGTCCGCACGCCGACGAGTCGCGTCGCCTGCGACGGCGCCTCGGATATCCCCGGCGGGCTCGCGCTGGGCCATCCGCGCGTCTGGCTCGAGATCGACGAGGCGGGATATGTCGATTGCGGCTATTGCGACCGTCGCTTCGTGCTGATCGGCGGGCCGGCCGACGAGGATGGCGGCGCGGGCGAAAAAGATGTGAGCGCGGGCGCGAGCTGAGTCCTATATCCGTCGGTATGACCCTGTCCCTCGATCCCCGCTCGTACGTCTATCGCGACGGCATGCTCGATCCCGACTGCGCGTTGCGGCTGACCGCCGAGGCGCTGCGAACCGCCGACGATGGCGAGCTCTACCTCCAATATATCGCGAGCGAGGCCTTCACCTTCGACGATGGCCGGCTCAAGACCGCCGATTACAGCACCGAGGCCGGCTTCGGTCTGCGCGGCGTTTCGGGCGAGACCACCGCCTTCGCGCACGCCAACGAGATCAGCGAGGGTGCGATCCGCCGCGCCGCCGAGACGATGAGCCTGCTCGATCCGGCCAAAGGCCAGCCCGCGCCGCCGCCGCGTCGGACCAACGCGAGCCTATACACCGCCGACGATCCGCTTAGTCTTGTTCCGTTCGCGCGCAAGGTGGCCTTGTGCCAGGAGATCGATGCCGCCGCGCGCGCGCGCGATCCGCGCGTCAAGCAGGTCACCGCCGCGCTCTCAGGGTCGTGGAGCGTGGTCGAGATCGTCCGCGCCGACGGCTTCGTCGCGAGCGACATCCGCCCGCTCGTCCGCCTCAACGTCCAGCTTGTCGTCGAGGAGAACGGCCGGCGCGAGACGGGCTATTTCGGCATGGGCGGTCGCTATCTCTACGAGCGGCTGCTCGATCCCGCCGCGTGGAACCGCGCGATCGACGAGGCGCTCGCCCAGGCGCTGGTCAACCTCGCCTCCGAGCCCGCGCCGGCGGGCGAGATGACCGTGATCCTCGGCCCCGGCTGGCCGGGCGTACTGCTCCACGAGGCGATCGGCCACGGCCTCGAGGGCGATTTCAACCGCAAGGGCACCTCGGCCTTTTCGGGGCGGATCGGCGAGCGGGTCGCGGCGCCCGGCGTCACCGTGGTCGACGACGGCTCGATCGGGATGCGGCGCGGCTCGCTCACCATCGACGACGAGGGCACGCCGAGCCAAGAGACCGTGCTAATCGAGGACGGCATCCTCAAGCGCTATCTCCAGGACCGGCTCAACGCGCGGCTGATGGGCGTCGCCGCGACGGGCAACGGCCGCCGCGAGAGTTTTGCGCACGCGCCGATGCCCCGGATGACCAATACATTTATGCGGTCGGGCGAGGGCGACCCGATCGAGATGCTGGGCCGCGTCAAGGACGGGATCTACGCGAAAAGCTTCGGCGGCGGGCAGGTCGACATCACCAGCGGCAAGTTCGTGTTCAGCTGCACCGAGGCCTATCGCGTGAAGAACGGCGTGATCGGCGCGCCGATCAAGGGCGCTACCTTGATCGGCGACGGGCCGACCGTGCTGACCAAGGTCGCCGCGATCGGCAACGACCTCGCGCTCGACGAGGGCATCGGCATCTGCGGCAAGGCGGGGCAGAGCATTCCGGCGGGCGTCGGGCAGCCGACCTTGCTGATCGAGGGGCTGACCGTCGGGGGGACCGCGGCGGCGTGAGCGGCGCGCGCGAAACCTGGCCGGTGCTCGATTGGCGGGAGTGGCGCGAAACCGCGCAGCATCTCCATCTGATGACGCAGATCGTCGGCAAGGTGCGGCTCGGCCTTGCGCCGTGGCAGAATCACGGCTGGCAGGTGGCGCTCTATGTGACCGCCCGGGGGCTGACCACCTCGCCAATGCCAGCTGGAGACTGTGATCTTCAGATCGATTTCGACTTCATCGATGATCGGCTCGTCCTGGCGCGAAGCGACGGCGCGCGACATTCGATCCTGCTCGCGCCGGGCAGCATCGCGGACTTTCACGCCGCGGTTCTGAAGGCGCTCGGCGAGCTCGGCGTGGAGGTGGGGATCAATCCGATGCCTTCGGAGATCGCGGATGCCGTGCCCTTCACCCAGGACACGCGCCAACGCGCCTATGACGCCGATGCCGCGCGCCGTTGCTGGCGGATGCTGGCAATCGCGGACCAGGCCCTCGCCCGCTTTCGCACCCGCTTCCTCGGCAAGGCGAGCCCGGTGCATTTTTTCTGGGGCAGCTTCGATCTGGCGATGACGCGCTTTTCGGGCCGCGCCGCGCCGCCCCATCCGGGCGGCGTGCCTAACCTGCCCGACGCCGTGACGCGCGAGGCCTATTCGCACGAAGTGATGAGCGCGGGCTTCTGGCCGGGCAGTGATACATACCCGCGGGCCGCTTTCTACGCCTATGCCTATCCGACGCCGCAGGGCTTCGCCGACGCGCGTATCGCGCCCGACGCGGCCGGGTGGAACGCCGAGCTCGGCGAGTTCGTGCTCGATTACGACGCGGCGCGCGAAGCCGATGACCCCGAGGAAGCGCTCCAGGCCTTTTTCCAGTCGGCCTATGATGCGGCGGCCGATCTCGGCGATTGGGATCGCGCCGCGCTCGATTGTCCGCCCGGCGTGCCGGGTCGGCCGCGCCTGGTCTGACCGCGACCATGGAGCGCGGCTGGGCGTCCGAGATTCTCGATTATTGGTTCGAAGCGCTGGGCGCCGATCGCTGGTGGACGAGATCCGACGCGGTCGACGCCGAGATACGCACGCGGTTCGCCGAGCTGTGGGAGGCGCAACGGCACGGCAAGGCCGAAGACTATCTCGACTCCCGGGACCGGGCGCTCGCGACCATCATCCTGTTCGATCAGTTCCCGCGCAACCTCTTCCGTCACGAGGCGCGCGCCTTCGCGACCGACGTGCTCGCGCGCGCCATCGCCGAGGGCGCGATCGCGCGAGGCTATGACGCGGGCTTCGATACGCACCACCGCCACTTCCTCTACATGCCCTTCATGCACAGCGAATCGCTTGCCGATCAGCGACGCTCGCTCGCGCTGTTCGAGGCGCTCGGCGACGATTTCGCGCTGGGCTTCGCGCGCGAGCATCACGACCTGATCGCGCGCTTCGGCCGCTTCCCGCACCGCAACGCCGCACTCGGCCGCGCGACCTTGCCCGAGGAGGAAGCTGCGGTGGAGGAGGGCGCGGTTTGGTAGCGGGGAGCCGCGCGCCCCGGCTCGCGTTCTAGCGCCATGCAGCCGCTGATCCGCGTCGCGAGCTATAATATGCGCAAGGCGATCGGGCTGGATCGGCGGCGCGATCCCGCGCGCACGCTCCACGTGCTCTGCGAGCTCGACGCCGACGTCATCGCGCTCCAGGAGGCCGACAAGCGCTTCGGCGTGCGCGCCTCGGCGATGCCGCCGCTGATGATCGAGGACCGCAGCGACTATCATCCGGTGCCGCTCGACATGCGCCCGCACAGCATCGGCTGGCATGGCAACGCCATCCTCGTGCGCAAGGGAATCGAGGTGCGTTCGTGCGCGCCGATCGAGCTGCCCACGCTCGAGCCGCGCGGCGCGGTGATGGCCGAGATCGCCAAGGACGGCGTCGCGCTGCGCGTGATCGGGATGCATCTCGATCTGTCGGGGCTCGTCCGGCGGCGGCAGGCGCGCGCGGTGCTCGCGGCGCTCGCCGCTTTCGGCCGCATGCCCACGGTGATGATGGGCGATCTCAACGAATGGTCGCTGCGCGGCGGCTGCCTCAAGGAGTTCGGCCGCGATCACCGCCTCGTCCACACCGGGCGAAGCTTCCACACCCGCCGCCCGATGGCGGCGCTCGACCGCATCTTCGTCTCGCGCGATCTGGCGATCGTCGAATGCGGCGTCCATCAAAGCCCGATCGCCTCGCGCGCCTCGGACCATCTGCCGATCTGGGCGGCGTTGCGGCCCGTGACCTGAATCACTGGAATGCGCGGCGCATTACGCTATCTGCTCGCGGCATGGCGCTGGTCGAGCTCGAGCGATTCCCTAGCGGCATGGAGGCCGCGATCGTCCAGGGGCGGCTCGCCGCCGAGGGGATTTTCGCGACCTGCTTCGATGCGGGGATGAACATCGCCGAGAGCGTCGGCATCATGATCCCGGTGCGCGTGATGGTCCATGAGGAGGATCGCGAGGCGGCGCTGGCGATCGTCCGCGCGGCCGAGCGGCGATGAGGATCGCGCTCGCGCTCGGCGGCGGCGCGGGGCTCGGCTGGGCGCATATCGGCGTGCTACGCGCGCTCGACGAGGCGGGGATCGGCATCGGCGCGATGGCGGGGACATCGATCGGCGGAGTCGCCGCGATCAGCTACGCCGCAGGCCGGCTCGATACGCTCGAGGAGCTCGCGCATTCGGTGTCGCACATGCGCCATGTCATCCGCTATCTCGGTCCCGAGTGGCGTCCGGGCGCGATGCTCAGCGGCAAGGGCATCGCCCGGCTCATCCAGCAGCACCTCGGCGATCTGAGCTTCGAGGATCTCGCGATCCCCACCGTGGTGGTCGCTTCCGATCTGATCGCCGGCGAGCCGGTCGTGCTCGATCGCGGGCCGGTCGCCGACGCGATCCACGCGACGATCGCGCTCCCCGGCATCTTCCGCCCCGTGGTTCATGAGGGCCGGGTCCTCGTCGATGGCGGCCCGGTGATGCCCGTGCCGGTTCGGCCCGCGCGCGACCTCGCGCCCGAGCTGCCGCTCGTCGCGGTCAACCTTCAGGGGGACTATCCGGGTCGATCGCGCCTCGCCGGCATCCACCGGCCAAGGCTGACCACGATCAGCGTGTTCCGCGCCTCGATGGGGCTGATGCTTAGCCAGCTCGCGCGCCAGTCGCTCGATCTCGATCCGCCCGACCTCGAGCTCGCGCTCCCCGTCGGCCATATCGACACGAGCAACTTCACGCGCGCCGAGGAGCTG
The DNA here is from genome assembly GCA_014380205.1 of Sphingomonadaceae bacterium. GTDB lineage: Bacteria > Pseudomonadota > Alphaproteobacteria > Sphingomonadales > Sphingomonadaceae > Parasphingopyxis. The sequence continues at coordinate 4,679 of JACMKH010000404.1, read as the reverse complement.
GTCCGGCTCGGCCACGACGCGGCCATTGAGGCGCTTCCTCGCATCCGCGCGCTCGCTGCCTAGTTATCGGGCATCCGCGCGCGCCTTTGCGCGATCGGCGGGCTAAGCGTTCGCTTGCTCGCTTTCGCCGCCGCACAAACTCGCGCTGCGGCCGATTGGCACGCCTGTTGCAGTGCAGCATGAAGCGCAATCCAGGGAGGCGGCATGAAGCTCATCATCGCGGTCATCAAGCCGTTCAAGCTCGACGAGGTGCGCGACGCGCTCTCCGAGGTTGGCGTGCAGGGGATGACGGTCACCGAGGTCAAGGGCTTCGGGCGGCAAAAGGGGCAGACCGAGATTTATCGCGGGGCCGAATACACGACCAACATGGTCCCCAAGATCAGGATCGAGACCGTCGTGCCCGACGACCTCGCCGCGCGCGTGGTCGAGACCGTCCAGGCCTCCGCGACCACCGGGTCGATCGGGGACGGCAAGATCTTCACCATCGACGTCGGCGAGGCGGTGCGCATCCGCACCGGCGAGACCGGCGAAACCGCGCTCTAGGCGACAGGGGAAACAGATGAGACACGCAATCAAGCTTGCCGCCGCCGGCGCCGCGACGCTGCTCGCGGCGCTTCCCGCATGGGCGGCCAATGTCGCCGAAGCCGTCACCGAGGCCGCGCCCGAGGCGGCGGCCGCGTTCACGCCGACCGCCGACATGGTAAGCAAGGGCGACACCGCCTGGATGCTGATCTCGGCGGTGCTCGTGCTCTTGATGACGATTCCGGGGCTCGCGTTGTTCTACGGCGGGCTGGTGCGCGCCAAGAACATGCTCTCGGTGCTCACCCAGGTGTTCACGATCTGCGCGGTGGTCGCGCTGATCTGGGTGACATACGGCTACAGCCTCGCCTTCACGGGCGGGGGGCCGTTCATTGGCGGGCTCTCCAAGGCGTTCCTGATGGGCGTCGACGCGACAACGCTCGCGGCGACCTTCACCAACGGCGTCTACCTCCCCGAATATGCCTTCATCGCCTTCCAGATGACCTTCGCGATGATCACGCCCGCGCTGATCGTCGGGGCGTTTGCCGAGCGCGTGAAGTTCAGCGCGCTGATCGTGTTCGTCGTCGCCTGGGTGACGGTGGTCTATTTCCCTATCGCGCACATGGTCTGGTATTGGGCGGGCCCCGATTTCCTCCCCGCCGCGACCGACGACGCGGGCTTGCTCTGGGCGATGGGCGCGCTCGACTTCGCGGGAGGCACCGTCGTTCACATCAACGCCGGGCTTGCCGGGCTGGTCGGCGCGCTGATCATCGGCAAGCGCACGGGCTATCCGCGCGAGCCGATGCCGCCGCACTCACTCACGCTCGCGATGGTCGGCGCGGCGCTGCTCTGGGTCGGCTGGTTCGGCTTCAACGCGGGCTCGAACCTCGAGGCCAACGGAATCGCCGCGCTCGCCACGATCAACACCTTCGTCGCCACGGCGGCGGCAGCGATCGGCTGGCTGCTGATCGAGCAGATCGCCAAGGGCAAGCCCTCGCTGCTCGGCGGGATCACGGGCGCGGTCGCGGGGCTGGTCGCGGTCACCCCGGCGGCGGGCTTCGCCGCGCCGATGGGGGCGATCGTGCTCGGCTTCGTCGCGGCGGGCGTGTGCTACGTCTTCGTCACGGCGGTCAAATCGCGGTTCGGCTACGACGATTCGCTCGACGTGTTCGGCGTCCATTTCATCGGCGGCGTGGTCGGCGCGATCGGGACGGGCGTGCTCGCCGATCCCGCGCTCGGCGGCCAGGGCTTCTTCGATTACACCGTCGCGCCCGCGGTCGTCGGAGCGTTCGACATGGGCGGGCAGGTGCTGACGCAGATCAAGGCGGTCGCGACGACCATATTGTGGTCGGGCGTCGGATCGGCCGTGCTCTATCTCGCGATCGACAAGACGATTGGGCTGCGGCCGAGCGTCGAGGACGAGCGCGAGGGGCTCGACCTCGCCTCGCACGGCGAGCGCGCCTATTCGAGCTGACGAGATTGGGGGGCGGCCGAAGCTACGGGCATCGCGCCGGGGCCGCCCTCCAAACCAGGTTCCTCCTGCGAACCGCCTGGGCCGGCGCGGCGACGCGCCGGCCCGGTTTTGTCTGGCCCGCCGCCTCGTTGCGACACTGTATCGATTGGGCAACAGGTGGTGCGCGATTTCCGCCCCCCGCCCCAACCACCCTTCCGGTCGCGAATCAGCGGGAGTAGTGCCCCCGGCATAAACAAAACGCATGCAGGGGAGGGACGCATGTCCGCCAAATCCAACTCATCGAAGATTCTGCTCGCCGGCTGCTCGGCGCTCGCGCTGATTCCGGCCGCGCCCGCCTTCGCGCAGGACCCCGAGACGGTCGACACCAACGTCATCGTGGTCACCGCGACCTTGCGCGAGACCACGCTCCAGGACGTTCCCTTCTCCGTCAACGCCCAGACCGAGGAGGCCATCCAGCGCGCCAACGCGACGACGATGGAGGAGCTCGCGCGCGACGTCGCCGGCCTCTCGATCCAGAACCTCGGGCCGGGCCAGAGCCAGGTCTCGGTGCGCGGCGTTTCGGCCGGCCAGGTCGTTCGCGATCAGCCCGGCGTCAAGGAGCAGGTCGGCGTCTATCTCGACGATACGGTGATCTCGCTCTCGCTGTTCACCCCCGATATCGACCTGTTCGACCTCAACCGCGTCGAGACGCTGCGCGGCCCGCAGGGCACGCTGTTCGGCTCGGGATCGGTCGGCGGGACCTTGCGCTACATAACCAACCAGCCTGATCCGACCCAGTTCGAGGGCGTGATCGAGGGCAACGTGAACCTCGTCGACGGCGACGACATCGGCGGCCATCTGCGCGGCATGATCAACGTGCCGATCGGCGACACGCTGGCGATCCGCGCGGTAGCCTATGGCCAGCGCTACGGCGGCTTCGTCGACGCGCTGTTCGAGAATGGACCCGACGAGGAGGATATCAACTCGGGCACGCGCTTCGGCGGCCGCATCGCGCTCGCCTTCACCCCCAACGAGAACATCACGATCACGCCGCGCGTGCTCTATCAGGAGATCGACGTCGACGGCTTCAACCGCCAGGAGGTGTTCAACCTCTACGCCAACCCGCACACCACGACGCGGCCGCCGATCCAGCTCGGCGAGCGCGAGCAATATCTGCTGCTCCAGGAGCGCTTCCTCGACGAGACGATGATCGCCGATCTGACCGCGACCTTCGAGTTCGGTGGCGTCGCGCTCACCTCGGTGTCGAGCTACATCAACCGCGACATTCTCGTCAGCCGCGATGCGAGCGCGCTGACCGGCAGCGTCTCGGTCGATCTCGGCTTTCCCGACGAGGCGGTGCTGCTCCCCTCCAATCTGCGCGACACCACCGATCTCGAAACCTTCACGCAAGAGGTCCGGCTCGGCTCGGCCGAACCCGGGCCGTTCCAGTGGCTGATCGGCGGCTTCTACTCGAAGGTCGATCGCGTCTATGCGCAGCGCCTGCCCACGCCCGGCTATGACGCGTTCACCGACGCCGCGCTCGGCGCGGGCACCTCGGCGGCGGTGGCCAACGGCTTCCCCGCCAACTCGCCCTACAACGCCGATCTGCCCTATGACATCGAGCAGCTCGCGGCGTTCGGCGAGATCAGCTACGACATCACCGACGCGATCACGCTGACGGCGGGCGCGCGCTACTACGACTTCAGCGAGGTGCGGAGCTTCACTTCAGGCGGGCTGTTCTCGAACGGCGACGAACGCACCGACGAGACCAGCTCGAACGGCATCACGCCGCGCTTGATCGCGAGCTGGGATGTCCACCCCGACATCACCGTCAACGCGCAGGTGTCGCGTGGCTTCCGGCTCGGCGGCGTCAACGATCCGCTCAACCTGCCGTTGTGCAGCGACGAGGACGAGGCGATCTTCGGCGGCTTCCAGGACTATGACGACGAGACGCTGTGGAACTACGAGACCGGCGTCAAGATCCAGATCCCGGAGGTGACCTTCAACGCCGCGGCCTTCTACACCGACATCAGCAACCTCCAGGTCACGCTCGACGCGGGCTCCTGCTCGTCGCGCATTGTGTTCAACGTGCCCGAGGCGCACACCGCCGGCGTCGAGTTCGAGTTCACGGCGCATCCGATCGAGGGGGTCGACGTCGGCTTCTCGGGAAGCGTGGTCGAGGCGCGCTTCGATTCGACCGTGGTCGATGGTAACGGCAATGTCATCGGCGGCATCCGCACGGGCAACCGGCTGCCCTCGGTGCCCAACGTCCAGCTCGCCGCCAACGCGGCCTACAGCTTCCCGATCGGCACGGGCGAGTCGATCGGCTTCCTGCGGGCTTCGCTGCAATATGTCGGCAGCCGCTTCACCCAGCCGAGCGACCAGGAGAATAACCCGCGCGGCTTCGTCTCGGGGCTGCCGTTCGGCGGCGCGAACGGGAACGACGTGACGATCATCAATTTGAAGCTGCCCGGCTATGAGCTCGTCAACCTCAGCGCGGGCGTCGAGCTCGGCGGCGGCACCGACGTCACCGTCTATGTCAACAACGTGTTCGACGAGAATCCGCTGCTCTCATTCGACCGCGAGCGCGGAGGCCGCGCGCGACTCGGCTTTAACATCGGCCAGCCGCGCACCTATGGGCTGACGGTGCGTCAGCGCTTCTGATCGGGGCGGCCACATGACCCGGCCCACGCGCCGCACGCTGCTC
>JACMKH010000403.1 GCA_014380205.1 Sphingomonadaceae bacterium | reverse complement strand
CGCGAGCCCGACCAACTCGGCTGCCGCGGCGGCGGGCGGTGCGATCGGCGAGGGTGTCGGGGAGGCGCTCGGCATACCGGGCGTCGGGCGGTTCGTGCGCGGGATATTGGGGGGATTGTTGCGATAATCCTTCTCCCCTTGGGGGAGAATGATACGGAGGCTTGGTCTCGGCGCAGCCGAGACTTAGGCAGAGTTGGATGAGGGAATGGGAGCCCTCGGGAGTGCGCAACCCCTCACCCAGCTACGACTAGGCAGCAAGCCCCCAAGTCTTCGCATCCAGTTCGGGGTGAACAGCGCCCCGCGCTATTTAGGCCATGCCGGGGGCATGGCCGACCCCGAGCTCCCCCCGCAGGGGAGAGGGGTTGGTCACATCGCCCGCAGCAACTCAGCGATCGAGACGAAGGCGAACCCCACCGAGCTGTCGGCGACGCCGAAGGGCATGAACAGGTCTCCTCCCACCCGCATCGCGCCGCAGCTGTAGACGACGTTGGGGACATAGCCCTCGCGGTCCTCGTCGGCGGGCGAGAGGATGGGCTGGGCGGTGCGGCCGATCACCCTCGAGGGATCGTCCTTGTCGAGCAGCGCCGCGCCGATCGAATATTTGCGCATCGCGCCGACGCCATGGGTGAGCAGCAGCCAGCCCTCCTCGATCTCGATCGGTGGGCCGCAATTGCCGATCTGGATGAGCTCCCACGGGTGGCGCGGTTCGAGGATGCGCTCGCCCTGCTCCCAACGCTCGATGTCGTCCGATCGCAGCAGATAGAGGTTCTCGCCGTCTTGCCGCCCGATCATCATGTAGCTCCCGTCGACCTTGCGCGGGAACAGCGCCATGCCCTTGTTGCGCGCCGCCTCGCCGCGCATCGGCTCGAGCTTGAAGGTGCGGAAGTCGCGCGTGCGGAGCAGCTCGGAGCGGATCGCGCGACCGCTGTAGGCGGTGTACGTGCCGATCCACTGGCGCGCGCCGTCGTCGTCGGTGAAGGCGGTGAGGCGCAGATCCTCGATGCCGTTGGCCTGCGCGGGGGTGACGGGGAAGATCACCGTCCCCGAGAGCGAGCTGTCGCGGTGGCGGCGGACCTCGATCGCCTCGTCGCCCGAGGCGGGATCGGGGACGCCGTTGGCGGCGGTCGCGAACGGCGGCTGCGGGGCGAGATCGAAGCGGTGATCGGGACCGATGATCCCCTCGCGGAACTCGATCGACGAGATGTGGCCCTCGCCGACCGCGCGCAGCGACATCAGCACGCGATAGGAGCCGCGCCTGATCCCGCTCTGATCGGGGTGCGGCACGACGCTGGGGTTCATCAGCGCGGCGGCGGCATAGCTGTACTCGTGGCAGAAATAGGCCCCGATAAGCTGCTTGCGGTCCTCGTTGATGCGCCGCTCGGCGAGCCCGAGCTGGGCCTCGACCTCCTTGAAGCGCGCCTTGAACACCTTGCGCGTCTGCCAGTGGCGCGCCTCGAAATCGCGGAGGACCAGCGCGAGCTCCGCCCGCGCGGTGCGCATGTCGAGCGCGAGCACATCCTCGACGATGCGATGCGCGCGCGCCAGACCCTGCTCGTTTTGCCAGGCGAGGTGGAAGGGTCGCACGACGACGCGCGAGGGATCGGCGGAGAGCCTCAGATGGTGATGATGAACCTCGACCAACGCGCGGCCGTATAAAGCCGAGCGCCTATTCGGCGGCAACCCCCCAGGGGAAGGCGCTTGTGCGGAACATCTCCAGCTTTGAGATCGCGGCGGTCGCGAGCTGGAAGGCGAGGATCGATTCGGCGCCCTGGTTGAGGTTGGGTCCGCTCGGCGTCAGCCCGTCATAGCAGCCGCCGTCCTGGCGCGTCGCGAGGGGCACGCCGAGGTCGTTGGCGCCGAGGAACCAGCCATAGGCCGTCTCGGCCTCGTCGAGCCAGCGCGGATCGCCTGTCGCGGCGTGCGCGGCGGCGCAGGCCTCGACCGTCGCCTGCGCCTCGAGCGGCTGTTGGTCGAAGGGTAGCGGCGGTACATGGACTCGGCCGAAGCTGTCGCTGCCCACCGCGCGGAAGCAGCCGCTCGGCGCGGTCTGGCGCGCGATGATCCAGTCAAGCGTCTCGAGACCCGCGGCGATGAAATCGTCGCGGCCGAGCGCGATCCCCGCGCGAAGCAGCGCCTCGGGGACGCGGCAGTTGTCGTAGGCGAGCACGCTCTCGAACCAGGTCCAGCCGGGGCCGCGCGCGTCGGCGAGAAGCGCGAGCAGGCTCTCGCCGAATTCGGTGAGCAGCCGCGTCGCGACACCATGGCCGGGGTGCGCGTCGCGCATCGCCGCGGCGCCGAGCATGGCGAAGG
>JACMKH010000402.1 GCA_014380205.1 Sphingomonadaceae bacterium | reverse complement strand
GATCGGGCCGCCCGTCGCCGCCATCGCGAACCCGGCCTCGCGCGCCTGGCTGCCCACCGCGATCCGACCCAGCCCCTGCGCGAGCGCGCGCGCGTCGCCGGTCTCGGCAAGCACGAACTCGTCGCACGCATATTCGCGTTCGGCGTCGACCTGGCGGGAGAGCCAGAAGATGCACGGGTGGTAGAAGAACACCGCCTTGATGACTTCCTCGATCAGGCCGAGCAGATAGTCCTGGCGGCAGATGTGCGCGAGCTCGTGGAGCAGGATCGCCTCGGCCTGCTCGCGCGGGAGATGGAGGAAAAAGCCGATCGGCACGAGCACGATGGGCCTGAGCGCGCCGATCGTCACCGGGCTCGAGACGTGCGGCGTCTGGCGGATGGTCGTCCCCCGATCGACGCCGACGCGCGCGGCCCACAGCGCGAAATTGCGCTCCCAGAACTCGGGCACGGGCAGCACGCCGTGGTTGCGCAGCCGCCAGGTCTCGCGCAGCGCGCGGACGTAGCGGATGCTCAGCGCCGCGAAGCCGAGCGACCACAACGCGCTCACCGCCCAGGTCGACTGGGCGAGCCAGTCGACCAGAGTCTTGGGCGGAGGGACGAAGATCGCGGCCGTGTCGGACGCGGCGGCGCCGGGCGCCGACGCGCCGAGATAGCTCAAGAGGGTGATCGCGAAGGCGGCGAGCGAGGCGACCATCGCGCCATAAGCGACGGCGAAGCGCGCGCCGGGCTGGCGCTCGGGAATGACGCGCAGCGCGATCCACGCGACACCGCTGATCGCCGCGATCTGCCACAGGCTGTGGAGCAGCGCCCAGCCGAGGCCGTCGACCACGAAGCCGATGCTATTGGTCATTGTCTTTCCCTCCCCGTGCCTCGAGCTCGGCGATGAACGCCTTGATCTCGTCGATATCTCCGGCGGATACGCGGGCCTTGCCGAGCGCGTGCATCACCAGATCGTTCATATTGTCACCGAAAACGTTCCGCACCAGCCGGTCGACCAGCCGCGTGCGCGTCTCGGCGGCAGGCTGGGTGGCGAAATAGAGGAAGGACTTGCCGTCGCCGGGCTCGCGGGCGACGAGCCCCTTGTCGTGCATCCGCTGGAGCTGCTTGAGCACTGTGGTATAGCCGACGTCGCGCCGCTCGCGGATCGCGTCGTGGACGATCTTCACCGAGCATGGCTGCTCGGACCAGACCACCTGGAGGATCTCCGATTCGGCTTCCGACGGTGCCGCCGGCTCGTCGATGATGATGGCTTCGCCCATTTGCTCCCCGCTCTCGCGTTTCGTCCCCGATAAACCCTTGCCCTGATTCCAGCAATCACACGATTGCGACGTTTGTCGTAAAATTCGCGACGTTCGTCGACGACAAGTGTCGTTATCGTGCTTTGACAGCCAACACGAATCCCGACGGGCGGCGGTGACCCTTGACCGCCGCCCGCACCCCACAGGGAGGAAGACCATGCGCAATCTGGTGACAGCGCTCGCGGGCGGGCTGGCGACGCTCGCGCTCGGCTGCGCACCCGCGGCGGCGGATGACGCGGCGCAAGACGTC
>JACMKH010000054.1 GCA_014380205.1 Sphingomonadaceae bacterium | reverse complement strand
GAGCGTGTCGGCGCCGCCCTTGCCCTCGAGCTGCTCGCCGCCCGCGCCGCCGACCAGGCTGTCCGCGCCAGCGCCGCCCGGGATGGTCACGTCCTCGACGTCGAACCGGCGTTGGAAGATGCCGTCGGCGTCGCCCGGGCCGTTGCCCTCCCAGGTCACGACGAGCGAACCGTCGATCAGCCCCGCGATCGACTGGTGCGAGAAGTCGCTCGTCGCCTGCTCGCCCGCCGTGGTCTGGTTTACGAGGATCTCGTCGCCGCCGAGGCCGTCGCCCGTGAAAGCGCGGGCGTACGTCCCGGCGCCCGCTCCGTCCTGCCCGTTCGATTGCCAGCTGATCGCGAAGCCGCCGTTAGCGAGCGCGGTCACCGAAGGATAAAGCTGGTCGCCCGCGCTGGTTTCGTTGACGAGGAACTCGCCGCCGACCGGCGCGCCGTTCGCGCCATAGCGCTGCGCGTAGACGCCGATCGTTCCGCCGTCCTGCCCGGTCGAGTACCAGGCGATGACGAAGCCGCCGCCGAGCAGTCCCGCCGCCGCCGGAATCGTCTGCGCGCCCGCGGTCGTGGTGTTGACCGGGAATTCGGCGCTCGCGGCGAGGTTCGCGTCGTAAGTCCGCGCATAGATGTTGTAAGTGAACGAGCCGTCCTGGTGGAACGAGGCCCAGCTCACCGCGAAGCCGCCGTCGGCCGTCGCCGCGACGGTCGGATAGGCTTGCGCGCTTACCGTGGTCTGGTTGATGCGGAACTCGTTGCCGAGCGGGGCGCCATTCGCGCCATAGGCGCGCGCGTAGATGCCCTCGTCGCTCCCGTCCTGCCCGAAGGACTCCCACACGACGACGAAGCCGCCGCCGACGAGCCCTGTCACGCTTGCGCCGTCCTGGGCTTGCGAGGTCGTCTGGTTGACCGCGAACTCGCCCCCGGCCGCCGCTCCATTGGCGGCGTAACGCTGGCCGAACACGCCGAAACCATCGGCGTCGGAGCCGCGCCAAGTGACGACGAAGCCGCCGTCGTCGAGCGCCGAGACCGAGGGGATCGCCTGGCTCCCCGCCGTCGTTGAATTGATCGGAAACTCGCCGCCGACCGCCGCGCCCGCGGCGTTGTAGCGCTGGCCGTAGACGCCGTGGCTCGATCCGTCCTGCCCGTTCGATGCCCAGACGACAACGAAGCCGCCGTTGAGCAGCCCGGTCACCGCGCTGTCGGCCTGGTCAAGCGTTGTCGCCGTGTTGACGCGCGTCTCGTTCGAAAGCGCCGTGAGATCGGCGGGCGCCGCGATCGGCGAGGGGTTGTCGCCGAGCCAGCGCAACGCGAGATGATCATCGCCCAGCCCATCTCGGCCGTTGGAGAGCGGCCCGCCTCCGATCGCGCTGCCTGTCGCCCGCGTCATCCGATCCTCCCCTTTACCGCGCGTACAAGGCCAAAGGCCCGCTCGCGCCACGCAAGGGGTCAGTCGGCGGGTCAGATCACCACGATGTCGCCTGCGGTCAGCGCCGGCGCGCCGCTCAGCGTCGCGATCAGGCCTTGTGCCTGCGCGCCGGTGCCGTCGGGATCGAAGAACAGCTTGCCGGTCGTCGGGTCGTAGATGATCCGGTCATTCGCGTCGCCCGCGGCGGTCCCGGTCACGAAGCGCGCCGGATTGAGGGCGCCTTCGGGGAGGCTGAAGGTGATGCTGTCGAGCCCGATCTTGTCGTCGCCCGGCGCGAAGTCCTTGATCTTGTCGGCGTGCGCGGGCTGGGCGAGGAAGATGTCGAAGCGGTCCTTGCCGCCGCCGCCCTTGAGCTCGTCCTTGCCCTCGCCGCCGGTGAGCGTGTCCTTGCCGCCTCCCGCGCTGAGCACGTCCTTGCCCGCGCCGCCGTCGAGAACGTCATTCCCCGTCGCGGTCGTGATCGCATCGTCGAAGGCGCCGCCGACGATCTCGAATCGCTCGATCGAGGTGTAGCCGACCTCGTGGCTCGCGCTCACCGAATATTTGCCGTCGAAGCCGCCGAGCGTGCCGTTGGCGGCGGGACCGGTCAGCGTGACGAGCGCGCCGGTCGCGCTTGCCCCATAGTCGATCACCAGCGTGTCGAGCCCCGCCTGGCCGTTGACCGTGTCATCACCGGCGAAAACGGCGATGCGGTCGTCGCCCCCCGGCGCGCGGATGCTGTCGTTGAACGCGCCGATGCAGGTCGCGATGTCGATATGCTCGATCGAATTATAGTTGACCTGGCCGTCATCCGAGCCAGGCCCGGCCAGGAAGTAGCTGCCATTGAAGCCGCCGAGCGTCGGATTGACTTGCGGCACCGCGATTGTGGTGATCGCGCCAGGGTTCGAGTCGAGGCTGAAGTCGAAAACCAGCGTGTCGGTCCCGAGATCGCCGTTGACCGTCGCCGAGCCGTCGACGATCCGGACAGAGTCGTCGCCCCCGCCGAGGTTGAAGAGCTGCGTGAACCCGCCGAACCCGGCGACGCTGACGAAGCGGTCGTCGAAGCCGGTCCCCGTCACCGTTCCGAAATATTCGAAGTTCGAGAAGGAGCCGAACGCGCCCGTGTGGACCGCCGCCTGATCCCAGTCGAGCGTGACGCCCGTGCCCTCGTCCGAGAAATCGGCCGAAAGGCGGTCGGTCCCCGACCCGCCGTTGGCGGTGTCGGTTCCCGAGCCGACCGCGACGCTGTCGTTTCCCGCGCCGGTGATCACGCGGTCGTCGCCCGTCGCAGTAGTGATCGCATCGTTGAACGCGCCGTTGACGTGCGTGGTGATGTTGAAATGCTCGATCGAGTCATAGGCGACGCTGTTGCGGTTGCCCCCGCTCAGTCCATTCGAGAACGAGCCGTTGAATCCGCCATCCACGTCGACGTTGGGCGTAGGACCCGTGACCGCAGCGCCCGTGGCGTCGTCGCTCCAGTCGGCGACCAGCGTATCGTCGCCGAGCCCGCCGTTGATCGTCGCCGTCCCGTCGACGACCTTGGCGAGATCGCTGCCCCCGCCGAGGTTGAAGACCTGCAGGCCGAGGCCGACCTTGCTGATGAAGCTGTCGTCGAACGCGCTTCCGGTGATCGTCCCGAAATATTCGAAGCTCTGGAAAATGCCGAAGCCGCCGCTGTTGGTCACTTGATTGAGGTCGATCGCGACGCCCGCGCCGTCGTCCGAGAAATCGGCTGTCAGCCGGTCGGTCCCGGCGCCGCCGTCAGCGGTATCGGTTCCGCGGCTGACGTTGATCGTGTCGTCGCCGTCGTCGGCGATGACGCGATCGTCGCCCGTCGCGGTGGTGATCGAATCGTCGAAATCGCCGATGCAGCTGGTGATGTCGATATGCTCGATCGAGTTGAACGACACCGAGTGGTTGGCGTTCCGGGATATGATGCCGTCGAAGCCGCCGAGCGTTCCATTGGCCGTCGGCACGCTCGTGGTGACCGGCCCGAACGCGGCGAGCCCGCTCCAGTCGATCACCATCGTGTCGCTGTCCGCGCCGCCGTTTATGACATCCGATCCCGCGCTGACGTGGATCGTGTCGTTGCCCGAAAGCGCGTTGACCGTGTCGTCGCCCGTGGTGTCGAACAGATCGTCGTCGCCCGTGGTGCCTGGGATAACCGGCATGCTCGCCTCCCTGGCCGCTCGCCCCGAGGCTGAGGCTCGGCTGAGCGCCCGGCGAACATCCTAAGCGCGCCGAACGGCAACGGCAACGATTCCCATTGGACCACGGCGGAATGGCTGTGCCAGCTTGCCTGACCCGGTGCCCGCTCGCCTTGCCTTTCGTGAACCCGCTCGCTAGATGCCCGCCTTCGCTTGAACCGGCTGGTCGGAAACCAGCCACCGCACGAGCAGGCTCATGAAAAAAGACATCCATCCCGATTATCACATGATCACGGTCAGGATGACCGACGGGACCGAATATCAGACGCGCTCGACCTGGGGCGCCGAGGGCGACACGATGACGCTCGAGATCGATCCCAATTCGCATCCCGCCTGGACTGGCGGCAACCGCCAGCTGATCGACACGGGCGGGCAGGTTGCGCGCTTCAACAAGCGCTTCGGCGGGCTTTCGCTCTCGAAGAAATGAGCCTCAGCGGACGAGCGTGACGCGCTCGACGCCGCCTGCGCTCTCCACGTCGATCCATCCCAGCGACAGCTTGTCGTCGAGCGAATGCGCGACGACGCGCGCGGGCTCGTCAACCGCGAGGATCGTCCCGATCCGCGCGTCTTGCACGGGGGGCAGGTCGAAGCGCAGGCTCGGGGCCGGGACGAGCGCGCCGTAGCTCTCCGAGACCCAGCCGCGCAGCTCGGGCGTGGTCTGCCCGCGCGCGAGCGAGGGCGCGCCCGCGTCGAGAAACTGGCTGACATGGACGGCACGCGTCCCCTCGGCCTCGGGCGGCAGCCCTTCGCACAACACGCGGCACGTCCTGCCAAGCTTGAAGCACTGCGCGTAACGATGCGCGCGCGCGCCCGACAGCCAGTCGAGCACGATCAGCCAGCGCCCCGGCTCGAACACCAGCGTGCGGATGTGGCGCACGTCGCCGGGCCGATAGCGCACGCGCGCGCGGATCATG
>JACMKH010000401.1 GCA_014380205.1 Sphingomonadaceae bacterium | reverse complement strand
CGCCGAGGCCCAGAGCAGCGCGATGAACCAGACCAGCGCGCGCGCGGTCTGCCGTCCGGCCCGCGCCGCGCGCGCGGCGGTCGCGATGCCGGTGATCAGGAGGGCGACGATCAGCGGGACGATCGTCATGCGGAGGCCGTTGAGCCAGAGCGTCCCGATCGCGTCGGCGATATCGACGACGCGCGGGTCCACGCCGGCGGCGAAGATGCCGAGCAGCAGGCCCGCGATCAGCGCGGCGAGGATCGTGATGGCGTTGGACACAGGGGTTTCTCCTGCCCTCGGCGTTGCCCCGCTTTTGCCGCCCCCGCAAGCGTGGCTCGCTTCGTTTCCTTTTTGTTCTTGACGAATAGGATTCGGTCCGATCTACGGTTGCGATGCGCGAGCAGCCATTGAGTCGTCGGGTTGCGTCCCGCCCGTCAGGGCGAGGCGGTCGTCCTTCGCCCGATACGCATGAATCGCGTTTTCCGTGTCAGAGTCGTCAAGGTCGTCAACTTTGGCAGGCGGATGCGGCGCGCCGCCCCGGCGGCGCTTCACACCGCGCGAGGCGGCGGCTAGACAGCGCGTCAATCGTTTCGATGGAGCGCCGCCCGGCATGACGCGCAGATATTTCGGCACCGACGGCATTCGCGGGCGCGCCAACCGGTCGCCGATGACCGCCGAGATCGCGATGAAGGTCGGCCAGGCGGCGGGCGCGCATTTCCTCCGCGGCGACCACAAGCACCGCGTCGTCATCGGCAAAGACACGCGGCTTTCGGGCTATATGATGGAATCGGCGCTGGTCTCGGGCTTCACCAGCGTCGGCATGGACGTGATCCTGTTGGGGCCGATGCCGACACCCGGCGTCGCGATGCTCACCACCTCGATGCGCGCCGACATCGGCGTGATGATCTCGGCGAGCCACAATGCCTTCGCCGACAACGGCATCAAGCTGTTCGGCCCCGACGGCTACAAGCTTTCGGACGAGGACGAAGCCGCGATCGAGGCCGCGCTCGACGCGCCCCCGCGCCTCGTCGATTCGGAGCACATCGGTCGCGCTCGCCGCGTCGAAGACGCGCGCGGCCGCTATATCCACGCCGCCAAGATGACCTTCCCCGCGGACCTGCGCCTCGACGGGATGAAGATCGTCGTCGATTGCGCCAATGGCGCCGCCTATCAGGTCGCGCCCTCGGTGCTCTGGGAGCTCGGCGCGGACCTGATCGCGGTGGGCGTCACGCCCAACGGCACCAACATCAACGACGGCGTCGGCTCGACCAGCCCCGAGGCGCTGTGCGCGCGCGTCGTCGCGGAAGGCGCGCATATCGGCATCGCGCTCGACGGCGATGCCGACCGGCTGATCGTCGCCGACGAGAAGGGCCGCCTCGTCGACGGCGACCAGCTGATGGCGCTGATCGGATCGAGCTGGACCGCGCGCGGCACGCTCCAGGGCGGGGCGGTGGTCGCGACGGTGATGTCCAACCTCGGGCTTGAGCGCTATTTCGAGCGGATCGGGATCGGCCTCCACCGCTCGAAGGTCGGCGACCGCTATGTGCTCGACATGATGCGGACGACCGGGTGCAACGTCGGCGGCGAGCAGTCGGGCCACCTCATCCTCACCGACTACGCGACCACGGGCGACGGGCTCATCGCGGCGCTCCAGATCCTCGCCGCGCTGGTCACCTCGGGCGCGTCCGCGAGCGAGCTGCTCCACCTGTTCGATCCCTATCCGCAGCTCCTCAAGAACGTGCGCTTCGCGGGCGGCGCGCCGCTCGAGGCCGAGGGCGTCAAGGCCGCGATCGCCAAGGGCGAGGCGCGATTGGGAAGCGGCGGCCGCCTCGTCATCCGCAAGTCGGGCACCGAGCCGCTGATCCGCGTGATGGCCGAGGGCGAGGACGACGCGCTCGTCGGCGAGGTCGTCGATTCGATCTGCGACGCGGTCGCCAAGGCGGCCTGATGCTCGAGATGCGTCCCGACTGCGAAGCCTGCGGCGCCGATCTTCCCGCCGATGCGGAGCGCGCGCTGATCTGCTCGTTCGAATGCACCTTCTGCCCCGCCTGCGCACGCGGCCCGCTTGCGGGGACCTGCCCCAATTGCGGCGGCGAGCTCAGACCGCGCCCAATCCGCGCCACCGCGCTGCTCGCAAATTATCCGGCCTCGACCGAGCGGCGCTACACCGCGAAAGCATGACGATCGCTCGCATTCTGACCATCGGCAGCTCGGACTCTGGCGGCGGCGGGGGAATCGAGGCCGATATCAAGACCGTGACGATGTTCGGCGGGCACGCGATGGCCGCTGTGACCGCGGTGACGGTGCAGAACACGCTCGCCATCGACGCGGTGCATTCGGTTCCCGCCGATGTCGTTGTCGCGCAGATTGATGCGATCGTGCGCGACATTGGTGTCGACGCGGTCAAGATCGGGAAGATCAGATCGTTGGAGACCGTGAGCGCGATTGCGGAACGCCTCGAAACGATTGGTGCCCCCATCGTCTTTGATCCGGTATTTATGACGGCGAGCGGCGCTCCGTTCGCCGACGCCGATGACGTCGAGGTGTTCGAGCGGCTGATGCGGGTCGCATCGCTGGTAACGCCCAATCTGTCCGAGCTCGAGGCTCTCGGTGGGCGCGACGCTGTGCTGGCGCATGGATGCCACCTGCTTATCAAAGGTGGCCAGGGCGAGGGCGACATGATCACCGACCAGCTTTGGTCCCCCGCTGGAATGATCGCCGAGCTGCAAGGCAAGATCTTCGACACCGTTGATGCCCATGGCGCCGGCTGCACGCTGGCCACCGCGGTCGCGTGCCGGCTCGGGCAGGGCTTTGACGTCGCTGCCGCGTTCCGCGACGGAGTGCGCTTCGTTCGCCTGGCTATCCTGTCGGCGCCGGGGTTCGGCGGCGGTTGCGGTCCACTCGGCCACAGCGCGGTTCGCGATTTCTGGGACGAAGATGAGCCCGTGCCCGGTATCGCGCTCAATCAGGTCACGGTTGGCGCGGCCGACTATTCGGCGTCGGTGGAGTTCTACAAAACGCTCGGTCTGCGGCAGATCGTCA
Source organism: Sphingomonadaceae bacterium (assembly GCA_014380205.1). Classification (GTDB taxonomy): domain Bacteria; phylum Pseudomonadota; class Alphaproteobacteria; order Sphingomonadales; family Sphingomonadaceae; genus Parasphingopyxis. The sequence continues at coordinate 1,181 of JACMKH010000401.1, read as the reverse complement.
ATGCGCCCGCAAACGGCTATGCCCGGTTTGAGGCGGACAATGGCGCGACGTTCTCGATACATCAGGGTGCGGAGCGCGGTGGCGTGGTCTATCTGGAAAGTCCCCGACTCGACGGATGGGTGCGCGATCTGGTCGAGCAGGGCGTCGCGTTCGATCAGCTCCCGCGCGACGAGGACTGGCTGTGGCGCGAGGCCCGGCTGCGCGACCCGGCGGGAAATGTGATCTGCCTTTACCGTGCGGGCGAGAACCGGCGCTACCCCCCTTGGCGGATCGCATGATCCCCTTTTGGCTCTTCGGGAAGGCCGCCAAGGCATGACCATCCCGCGCATCCTCGCGATCGCCGGTTCGGACTCGGGCGGCGGGGCGGGCATTCAGGCCGACATCAAGACGATCACGCTCTTGGGGGGCCATGCGATGACCGCGATCACCGCGGTCACCGCGCAGAACACGCTCGGCGTCGAGCGCGTCGATACGATGTCGACGAAATCGGTGCTCGCGCAGATCGATGCGGTCGCGAAGGACATCGGCATCGATGCGGTCAAGATCGGGATGATCGGCTCGGCTGAGACCGCGCTCGCGGTGGCGGAGCGCGTCAAGGCGATCGGCGCGCCGATCGTCTTCGATCCGGTGATGATCGCGACCAGCGGCTCGGCGCTCGCCGATGAGGAGACGATCGAGGCGTTCCACGCGCTGATGCGCGTCGCGACGCTCGTCACCCCCAACCTCCCCGAGCTCGCGCGGCTGACCTGGTCGCAGCCGGCCTCGGCCTATCAGATGGAGCGCGAGGCGCGGCGGCTGTCGCGCGACTTCAAATGCGCGGTGCTCGCCAAGGGCGCGCATCTCGACGACGCGCTGATTCACGACATTTTGATCGAGAAGGACGGCCGCGCGCACCGCTGGCGCGCCAAACGGATCGACACGCGCCACACCCACGGCACCGGCTGCACGCTGTCGAGCGCGATCGCCACGCTGCTCGGCAAGGGCCTGCCGCTCGAGAAGGCGATCGCCGAGGCCCGCGAGTTCGTCCGTGCGGCGCTACTCGCTGCGCCCGGCTTCGGCTCAGGCCACGGGCCGATGGGTCATTACGCGGTGCGTTAGCCAAGGTCCTGGTACATATCTGTTGACTTTCATAACCTATTTGGTTATGCCGCGTGAGCCGCCGAGAGACCGGAAATACCTAT
>JACMKH010000400.1 GCA_014380205.1 Sphingomonadaceae bacterium | reverse complement strand
CTCGATTTCTACGCCAAGGTGGTCGAGTTCGCGCGCGAGCACAGGCTGTGGGTGATCAGCGATCTCGCCTATGCCGAAATCTATTTCGGCGAGACGCCGACGCCATCGCTGCTCGAGGTTCCGGGGGCGAAGGAGGTCGCGGTCGAGTTCACCTCGATGTCGAAGACCTATAGCATGGCGGGGTGGCGGATCGGCTTCGCGGTCGGCAACCAGAAGCTCATCGCCGCGCTGACGCGCGTCAAATCCTATCTCGATTACGGCGCGTTCACACCGATCCAGGTCGCCGCGACCGCCGCTCTCAACGGCCCGCAGGAGTCGATCGACGAGGTCCGCGCACTCTACAGGCGCCGCCGCGACGCGCTGGTCGAGAGTTTTGGGCGCGCGGGGTGGGCGATCCCGGTTCCCGAGGCGAGCATGTTCGCCTGGGCGCCGATCCCCGCGCAGTGCGCGCATCTTGGCGCGCTCGAATTTTCCAAACAGCTGCTCGCGCACGCCGGGGTCGCGGTTGCGCCGGGGGTGGGCTTCGGCGAGGAGGGCGAGGGCTTCGTCCGGATCGCGCTGGTCGAGAACCAGCAGCGGATCAGGCAGGCGGCGCGGAATGTGAAGCGCTACCTGGGTGAGATGGGATCGAACAGCGGCGGCGAAACGCGCTAGACGCGCGGGCGCGGGGCACGGCTGACGAGCTCGTCGAAATCATAGGGCAGCGGATCGAACTCGGGCTTGGCCCAATCGTCGTCGTCGATCGCCAGCTCGTCGACCTCATATTCGAGGCGTATCGCCTCGGGGATGCCCCAGTCGATCAGCGGCGCGGCGTCATAGGCGAGCGGGGCGAAGCGCGGCTCGGTGACGCCAACGCGCGGCTTCCAGAATTCGGTGAAGTCGTAGACCAGGCCGCCCGCGACGGCGGGGGTGGCGGCGGCGAGGAGCGCGAGGCCCGTGGCGACTCGAATAATCATGCGTTAACCATGGTGCGTCGCGCGCGGCTTGGCGAGTCCCGATGTCGATCGCACTGTCCCTATTTGCGACGCGACCAACGCGCGAAGATCGCGGTGGGGAGGAGCAATCCGCGCGCCTCCTCGCGCACCGCCATCTCGCCGAGCTCGACCTCGCCGCCGAGATGCGCGGTCGCCTGGGCGAGCAGCTCGCCGATCGCGAGCGCGGACATGCGCACGGCATAGACGGTGAGGACGAGGAAGCGGCTCTCGGTGTCGAGCAGCTTCGCGCAATCGGCGATCAGGCCGGGGAGACCGGTCTCGAGCTGCCAAAGCTCCTTGGCGGGGCCGCGGCCGAACTTGGGGGGATCGAGCACGATCCCGTCGTAGCGGCGGCCGCGGCGGACCTCGCGCGCGGCGAATTTGGCGGCGTCGTCGACGAGCCAGCGGATGGGCTTGTCGGCGAGGCCCGAGAGGACGGCGTTGGCGCGCGCGGCCTCGACCGATTTCTTCGAGGCGTCGACATGGGTGACCGCGGCGCCCTTCGCAGCAAGCGCGAGGCTGCCGACGCCGGTGTAGCCGAACAGGTTGAGCGCCTCGCTCCCGGGGGCGATGCGCTCGCGCATCCACGCCCAGTGCGGGGCCATGTCGGGGAAGAAGGCGAGATGGCGGAAGGGGGTGCATTGCGCCTGGAAGCGGACGTCCTGCCAGGCAAGCGGCCAACCGTCGGGGGGAATATCGTTGGCGAATTGCCAGCGGCCGCCGCCTTCCTCGTCCGAGGCGGGGAGGAATTCGGCGTCGGCGTCCCAGTCGGGGGCGTGGGGCGGCCACATCGCCTGGGGCTCGGGGCGGATGAAGCGGTAGCGGCCGTAGCGCTCGAGCTTGCGGGCGTCGCCCGAATCCAAAAGCGCGTAGTCGCTCCAAGGTTCGGCGACCAAGGTTTGCAGGCTCACCGCGCCGCCGCCCGCTCGGCGACATAGGCCTCGATCGCGTCGAGCTCGGCCGGCAGCGTGTCGTAGCGCTCCTCGCGCTCGAACAGCCCGGCGAGGCGCGCGGGGAGGGTGGGGCGGTGGCCGGTGGCGCGCTCGACCGCCTCGCGGAACTTGGCGGGGTGCGCGGTTGCCAGCGTGACCACGGGGGTGTCGGCGGGCAGATCGGCGGCAAGCGCGGCGGCGAGGCCGATCGCAGTGTGTGGGTCAATGACCTGGCCGAAGCGCTCGCACGCGTGGCGCATCGCGAGCGCCTGTTCGTCGGGGTCGACGCGGGCCGAGGTGAAGACGCCTGCCAGCGGCGCGCGGAGCTTGTCGCTCAGCGAAAGCGCGCGCGTCGACTCGAAGCCGCGCATCGCCGCGGCGAGCGCCGCGCCGTCGCGGCCGTGGAGATCGAACAGCAGCCGCTCGAAGTTCGAGCTGACCTGGATGTCCATCGAGGGGGCCGCGGTGACGGTGAGCGCGCCGACCGAATAGTCGCCGCTGGTCAGCGTGCGGTGGAGGATGTCGTTGACGTTGGTCGCGACGATCAGCCGCTCGACGGGCAGCCCCATCGCGCGCGCGGCATAGCCCGCGAAGACGTCGCCAAAATTGCCCGTCGGGACCGAGAAGGCGATTCTCCGCTCAGGCGCGCCGAGGCGGACCGCGGCATAGAAATAATAGACGATTTGCGCCGCGAGCCGCGCCCAGTTGATAGAATTGACCGCCGAGAGCACGAACCGGCCCGCGAAGTCCGCATGGTTGAACATCGCTTTGACGAGCCGCTGGGCGTCGTCGAAATCGCCCTCGATCGCGATGTTGTGGACGTTGGGCGCGAGCACCGTGGTCATCTGGCGGCGCTGGACCTCCGAGACGCGGCCCCTGGGGTGGAGCATGAAGATGTCGAGCTTGTCGCGGCCGGCGAGCGCGTCGATCGCCGCCGAGCCGGTGTCGCCCGAGGTCGCGCCGATCACGGTGAGATGCGTGTCGCGCGAGCCAAGGAAATGCTCGAACAGCGGGCCGAGCAGCTGTAGGGCGATGTCCTTGAAGGCGAGCGTGGGGCCGTGGAACAGCTCGAGCAGCCAGTGGCGGTGGTCGAGCTGGACGAGCGGCGCGACCGCGGCGTGCGAGAAGCGGACGTAGGCCCGCTCGCAGAGCGCGCGGAGCTCGGTCTCGCTCAGCGTGTCGCCGACGAATGGGGCGAGAACGCGGACGGCGGTCTCGGCGTAGGAGAGGCCGGCGAGCGCGGCGATGTCCTCATGCGAGAAGCGCGGCCAGGATTCGGGGAGGTAGAGGCCGCCGTCGCTCGCGAGGCCCGCGAGCGTCGCGCCCTCGAAATCGAGCGCGGGCGCGGCGCCCCGGGTGCTGATGTAGCGCATGGGGGGCGGTTAGCGGGGGCGCGCGGGACGCGCAATGTCAAGCGGGCGGCGGTAGGCTCCGATTCCGCCGCCTCAGCGCGAGCGCGTAGATCACGCCCGCGACGCCCGCGAACAGGAACCACTGGATCGCATAGGCGAGGTGGTTGTTGGGGATGTCGGCGGGGGTGAGGGGCGCGCTCGGCTCGAGCCCGGGGGCGGGGGTGGACGCGACGAGGCGGAGGATGTGGTCGTCGTCGGGGACGATGACGCCGGCGATCTCGCCGCCGCGCCAGCCGCTCGGCGGCTCGATGCTCCGCGACCAGCCCATGTCGGCCTGCATGCCG
>JACMKH010000399.1 GCA_014380205.1 Sphingomonadaceae bacterium | reverse complement strand
GATCGGGCGCGCCAGGCCCTCGGCGCGCCACGCGACGGCGCGATTGCTGGCCTCGGCGCGATCGTTCCACGCCTCCTCGGCGAGCCGCGCGATGAGCGCATCGTCCTCGGCGAGGTTGGCCGCGGTGCGCGCGACGCGTTCGGGGTCGAGCCAATCGGTTGCGTGGAGCAGGGCGCGCGCCCTGGTGCGGTCATAGACGGTGTCCGCGTTGCTCGGATCGAGCGCGAAGCGCGCGCCACAAGCTTCGACGATTCCCCGCAGAGTTGCGCGACGCCAGGTCAGAAGCGGTCGCAGGATCGGCCCGGGGCCGAGGTTGCGATTGACGGCGCGGATGCCGGCGAGGCCTGCGAGGCCCGAGCCACGTGCGATGCGCATCAGCAAGGTCTCGGCCTGATCGTCGGCATGGTGCGCGGTCGCGATCCAAGCGATGCCGAGCTCGTCCGCCCATTGGCCGAGCAGGCGATAGCGCACGGCGCGCGCGCGCGCCTGGACGCCGGCGTGGCCCTGGAGAGGTTGATCCGGCCACAGCGTTGCGTGTTCGACGCCCATCGCCTCGCATTGACGGTGAACCATCGCGGCTTCCTCGACCGCCTGGGCCCTCAGCCCATGATCGACCGTCGCCGCCAGCGCGCGCGCGCCATAGGCGGCGTGCGCGAGCAGCAGCAGCGCCATGCTGTCGGGGCCGCCCGAGACCGCGACGCCGATGCGCTCGTCGGGCTCGAGCGCGCGGCCGATCAGCCGCTCGAAATCGGCGCGGAAGCGGTCGACCAGCGCGGGATCGGGGGTTGGGCTCGGCATCCGCCCATTGGCGCGCGAATCAACTCTGCGCGCAACCAGATTCGTTATGGGCTGCCCGTGGCACGGCGCGCTTTGGAGATCGCGCGCCAGGCGAGCGACTTGGCGCGGTTCTGGTGGGGGTAGCGGCGCGGCGGGGCGGGGCTCAGGCCGTAGCCGCGCAGCATCGCGTTCATCGCGCGCGCATAACGTTCGCGGAAGGCCCATTCGGACTGCCAGGTGATCGACAGCGAGATCGACGTCTCGGGGCCGTTCCTGACCCAGTGCGGGGCCTTGACCGGGACGTAGAGCGCGCGGCCGGGGGTGAGCTCGAAGGCTTGGCCGCGCCCGGCGAAATCGTCGCGCCAGTCGAGGTTGCGGTGGCCGCCCGCCTGGAAGCGCTCGTGCGCCTCGGGGGGGACCAGCTCCTCGTCGTCGGCGGGGAAGACGGTCATCGTCTTGGACCCGCGCAGCTGGAGCAGGATGTTGTGCTCGGGATCCATGTGGAAGGGGGTCACCGCGCCGGGCGAGGAGAGAAAGACGAAGCCTTCGAGCTTGAGCATCCGGCCGGTCGCGAGCGCGACGACATGCTCGAGCTCGGCGAGCGTCTCGCGCAGGAAATCGCGATAGATGGGGTTCTGCTCGATGAACTTGAGCACCATCCACGAGCCGTTGGTCGCGATCGAGCGGATCGTCTCGGCGATGCCGAGGCCGTTGGCGGGAATCGCGGACGGATCGATGCCGACGGGAAGGTCGGCGCGGTTGTATTCGACATCGATGGGGCGCATCGACAGCGCGAGATCGGCGAGCGCGTCGAGCCCGAGCAGCGGATGGTTCTCGAGCCGGTGGGGCAGCAGCACGGGCGATTCGGGATAGGCCTGCCCGAGCAGTTCGTGCGCCTTCGCGCCGAAGATGACTTCATTCGCCATCGCCGGCCTCGCCTTCTGGAGGAACGGCCATCGCGCGGCGCGCGCGCAACCAGGCCGCGCCGTCCTCGATCGCGCGGCATGCGCGGAACAGCGCG
>JACMKH010000398.1 GCA_014380205.1 Sphingomonadaceae bacterium | reverse complement strand
GGCGAGGTCGTCGCCCTGCCGCTTGGCGCGCGCCGCCGCCATCCCCGTCAGCTTCGGCGCGGCGCCGAAGCGCACGACGAGGAACAGGATGAGGAAGGCGACCAGCAGCCAGAAGATCTGGGCGCTGAAGGTCGAGGTATCGAGTTGCGGCATGGCTGCGTCCTAAATCCCGCCGGCCTCAGCCGAACAGGATGAGGAGCGCGATCAGCAGGCCGAACAGGCCGGTCGCCTCGGTCAGCGCGAAGCCGAGCAGCAGGTTGGTGCGCTGGCTTTCGGCGGCGGCCGGGTTGCGCAGCGCGCCCGTCAGGTACGAGCCGAAGATGTTGCCGATGCCGATGCCGGCCCCGAGGAGCGCCGCGCAGGCGAGACCTGCGCCGATGTACTTCGCTGCTTCCGCGTCCATTGTCCGTCCTTTTTTCCGTTGATTGTCGCGAGGGGTGATCAGTGGTGCGCGTGCAGCGCGTCGTTCAGATAGACGCACAGCAGCACGGTGAAGACATAGGCCTGGAGCACGGCGACCAGCGTCTCGAGCGCGGTCATCGCGACGACGACCAGCAGCGGGAAGATGCCGAACACGCCGAGCGAGACGACGAAGCCGGCGAGCACCTTCAAGAGCACATGGCCCGCCATCATGTTGGCGAATAGGCGGACGCTGAGCGAGATCGGGCGGATGAAATAGCCGACGATCTCGATCGGCGTGAGGATGATGTACATGATCGGCGGCACGCCCGACGGCGCGAACATCCGCAGGAAGCCGAACCCTTGCGTGAAGATGCCGACGAGCGTGATCCCGACGAACGCGATCAGCGCCATCGCGAAGGTCACCGCGATATGGCTGGTGACGGTGAAGCTGTACGGCAGCAGCCCGGCGAGGTTGGCGAACAGGATGAACAGGAAGGTCGTGAAGATCAGCGGGAAGAATTTCCGCGCCTCCGGCCCGGCGCTACTGACGATCGTCTCGTCGACGACCTCGTAGAGCATCTCGACCGCCGACTGGGTGCGGGTCGGGACGAGCTGCGGCTTGCGCAAGCCGGCGAGGAGCAGGGTCGAGGCGAGGCCGGTGACGATCAGCATCCACGCGCTGGCGTTGGTGAACGACAGGTCGATCCCCGCGACCTCGATCGGGATCGTCCGGGTAATGACGAACTGATGGAGCGGATCGGCCACTTACTTGCCCTTCTCGCGGTCGGCCGCGACGTTCGTGCTCTCGCGGCCGGCCGCGACGTTCCTGGCGGCATCCGCCTGCTCGGCGGCATCCCATTTCTTGCCCATGGTATCGGCCGAACGGAAGACGTTCCGCAGCCCTGCGGCGAACCCGACGATCAGCCCGACGATCATCAGCCACGGCGCGGTGCCGAGCCAGCGGTCGAGCGCCCAGCCGCCCCCGGTGCCGATCGCGACCCCGACGACGAGCTCGATGCCGATCCGGAAACCCAGCCCCATCGCCGTGCCCGCGGTCCGCGACGCATCGGCACGCACCTGCTCGACGGTACGCGCGGCGCGGAACTCGGCCAGCCGACGGTCGAGCGCGGCTTCGTCGATGGGCTTGCTGTCGGGCAATTGTGCTTCCGGCCAAGGGTGAGACGCCGCGCCGGAACCCCCGGGCGAAGACGAGGCGGCTTTAGGGGGAGGGCCGAAATGTGTCAACCGGGATGGGGGTCAGGCGGGTGTGGGGCGGGTATCGGCAAGAACGGCAATCAACTATATGTTGAGGTTATAGCTCGTGGTTGCCTGTCTGGAAGCGCACAGATGAAACATCCGGCATCGCTCTACACGATCCTCGTCGCTTGGCAGGCGGGCGAGTTCGGCTATCGCGAGGCGCTGACCCTGTCGAACATCGACACCCTCGACGAGCTTTATGACGCTGCGCATCTCAGCGGTGTGCCGATCCGGACGAAGCTCCTGCCCGACGAGGAGGTCATGGCGCGGCGGGTCGGCGCGCTGTTGCGCGCTCAGTCCAGCGCGGCGGCGTGAGATACGGGATCGAACTGATCATCCCCGATGCGGGACCGCTGATCAGCCTTGCCCATGCCGGACGCCTCGACCTGCTCGGCATATTCGGGCGTCCGATCAAGATTCTTGACGTCGTCCGGTCGGAGGCGCTGCGGAAGCCGAGCAGCCCCGATCATGCTGCCTTAAAG
>JACMKH010000397.1 GCA_014380205.1 Sphingomonadaceae bacterium | reverse complement strand
GCGGCGCGCGGCGCTCGACGCGCAGGCGATCGAGGCGCGGCTCGCGAACGAGGGGCTCGACATGAGCCTGCCGCCGCCCGCGAGCCCGCGCGGCAGCGTCCATCCGGTCAGCCAGGTAATGGACGAGCTCGCCGAGATCTTCGCCGACATGGGCTTCTCGGTCGCGACGGGCCCCGAGATCGAGGACGACTGGCACAATTTCACCGCACTCAACATCCCGCCGAGCCACCCCGCGCGCGCGATGCACGACACTTTCTATTTCGAGCGGACCGACGCCGAGGGCCGGCCGATGCTGCTGCGCACGCACACCTCGCCCGTGCAGATCCGGACGATGCAGAACCAGCCGCCGCCGATCTATGTGATCGCGCCGGGGCGCACCTATCGATCGGATTCGGACGCGACGCACACGCCGATGTTCCACCAGATTGAGGGGCTGGTGATCGACCGTGACATCCATATGGGCCATCTCAAATGGACGCTCGAGACCTTCCTCAAGGCCTATTTCGAGCGCGACGACATCGTGCTGCGCTTCCGCCCGAGCTATTTCCCCTTCACCGAGCCCTCGGCCGAGGTCGATATCGGCTACACCATGCAAGATGGCCGCCGCGTGCTCGGCGGCTCGGATCACTGGATGGAGCTGCTTGGCTCGGGGATGGTCAACCGCCGCGTGATCGCCAACTGCGGGCTCGATCCCGATGAATGGCAGGGCTTCGCCTTCGGCACGGGCGTCGATCGGCTCGCGATGCTCAAATACGGCATGGACGATCTGCGTGCCTTTTTCGACGGCGATCTTCGTTGGCTTCGTCACTACGGCTTCTCAGCGCTCGACGTGCCGACGTTGAGCGCGGGAGTGGGCGCATGAAGCTCACGCTCGACTGGCTCAGGGACCACCTCGAGACCGACGCCGATCTCGCGACCATCGTCGAGACGCTGACGCGGATCGGACTCGAGGTCGAGAGCGTCTCGAATCCCGGTGAGAAGCTCGGCGATTTCACGATCGCGCGCGTGATCAGCGCCGAACGCCACCCCCAAGCCGACAAGCTCAGCTTGCTAAGAGTCGACACCGGCGCGGGCGATCCCGTCCAGGTGGTGTGCGGCGCGCCCAATGCACGCGCGGGATTGATCGGGGTGTTCGCCGCGCCGGGGATGCACATTCCCGGCAGCGATCTAACACTGAAAGTGGCGGAAATCCGCGGTGTCGAGAGCCGGGGGATGCTGTGCTCCGAGCGCGAGCTCGAGCTTTCGGACGAGCATGAGGGGATCATCGAGCTTCCCGAGGACGCGCCGGTCGGCGAGAAATATGCGCAATGGGCGGGGCTAGACGATCCCGTGGTCGAGGTCGCGGTCACCCCCAACCGGCAGGACTGCATGGGCCTGCGCGGAATCGCGCGCGACCTCGCCGCGGCGGGGCTTGGCGCGCTCAAGCCGCTCGACATCCCGACCTCAGACTCTTTGGGAGAGTCGAAAATCGAGATTCGCACCGATGATTCAGAAGGCTGCCCCGCTTTCTTCGGACGCACGGTGAGCAATGTGGTCAACGGCGCGTCACCCGAATGGATGCGGCGGCGGCTCAACGCCGTCGGCCAGCGGCCGATCTCGGCGCTGGTCGACATCACCAACTACGTCATGCTCGATCACGGCCGCCCGCTTCACGTTTATGACCGTACAAAGCTGAGCGGCGCGCTGGTCGCGCGCAAGGCGCGCGAGGGCGAGAGCGTCGAGGCGCTCAACGGCAAGATCTACACGCTCGATCCGAGCATGACGGTGATCGCCGACGACGCGGGCGTCCACGACATCGGCGGGATCATGGGTGGCGAGCATTCGGGCGTAACCGAAGCGACCACCGAGATCGTGATCGAATGCGCCTGGTTCGATCCGGCGAGCATCGCGCTGACCGGCCAAAAGCTCGGGCTGATGAGCGACGCGCGCGCGCGCTTCGAGCGCGGGGTCGATCCGGCGTTCGTCGGGCCGGGGCTGGCGATCGCGACGCGGCTGGTGCTCGACATTTGCGGGGGCGAGGCTTCGAAAGTGATCGAGGCGGGCGCGCCGCCGATGGCGACGCGGACGGTGCGCTATGATCCCGGCCTCGCGGCGCGGCTCGGCGGGCTCGACATTCCCGCCGCCGCGCAGAAAGCCACGCTCGAGGCGCTGGGATTCGCGGTTTCGGGCGAAGGCCCATTCGAGGTGACCGCGCCGACCTGGCGGCGCGACATCGACGCCGCGCCCGATCTGGTCGAGGAGGTCGTCCGCATCGCGGGCTACGACCACATCCGCTCAACCCCGCTCCGGCGCGCGCCGGGCGTCGCG
>JACMKH010000053.1 GCA_014380205.1 Sphingomonadaceae bacterium | reverse complement strand
GCTCGCCGAGGCGGCGCATCGCGCGGGGCTGGTCGACCGGCTCGGCGACCGCATCGCCTGGGGCGACCGCATCGCCGAGATCGGGGGCGACGACGAGAGCCACGGACCGGGCGGCTTCCAGGCGATACCGCTCGCCAACTGGATCGCCGCCAACCCGACCCGCGGCACGGGCGGCAAGATCGGCGTGCTCACCGTCGCGGGGACGATCGTCGACGGTGAGGCGGGGCCAGGGACGGCGGGGGGCGAGACGATAGCCGCCCTGATGCACCAGGCGCTTGCCGACCATGAGCTCAGCGCGCTGGTCGTGCGGATCGATTCGCCGGGGGGATCGGTGCTCGCCTCCGAGCAGATCCGCCGCGCGGTGATGCAGGCGCGCGCGCGCGGCATTCCGGTGGTGATATCGATGGGCAATCTCGCCGCCTCGGGGGGCTATTGGGTCGCGACCGCGGGGCAGACGATCTTCGCCGAGCCCTCGACGATCACGGGATCGATCGGCGTGTTCGGGATCATCCCGAGCTTCGAGGGGACGCTCGACCAGATCGGCGTCGGTGTCGACGGAGTCGGTACGACGCCGCTGTCGGGCGAGCCCGACGTGCTCGGCGGGCTCTCACCCGAAGCGAGCGCGCTGTTCCAGGCGGCGGTCGAGGACGTCTACCGGCGCTTCCTGATCAGCGTCGCACGGTCGCGCGACATGGAGGTGCGCCGCGTCGACGAGATCGCGCAGGGGCGCGTCTGGGCGGGGGCGACCGCGCGCCAGCTCGGGCTGGTCGATCGCTTCGGCTCGCTCGACGACGCGATCGCCGAGGCCGCGCGGCTCGCGCGGCTCGACCCCGCCGAGGTCCAGCCGGTTTGGATCGAGCAGCAGCCGAGCACGGTGGCGCAATTCCTCGAAAGCTGGTTCGGGACGGGCGAGGAGCAACAGGCGTCGCGCGATGTGTGGACAAGGCTCCATCCCAGCCCGCGCGAGACGCTGGCGCGCGTCGCCGCCGAGGCGCGCATGATCCTCGACGGTCCCGCCCTCCAGGCGCGTTGCCTCGAATGCCCGAGCGATCGGCCCGCGCGGCTGGGCGCGAGCGACGCCTCGCTGCTCGCGCGGCTGTTCGCGGGAGTGCTGTGATGCCGCTCGCGCTGCGCATCGCAACGCTCGACGACGCGCATGCGATCGCCGCGATCTACGGGCCCTACGTTGTGTCGAGCGCCGCATCGTTCGAGGATGTCGCGCCGAGCGGCAAGGAGATGGTCAGGCGGATAGCAGGCTCGATCGAGCATTTCCCGTGGATCGTCGCCGAGATGGACGGGGTGGTGCTCGGCTATGCCTCGGCCTCGAAGTTCCGCGAGCGCGCGGCCTATCGCTGGACGGTCGAGACCTCGGTCTATGTGTCGCATGACATGCGCGGCCAGGGCATCGGCCGCGCGCTCTACCGCGCGCTGCTCGGCACGCTCGAGGAGCAGGGATTCGTCCAGGCGATCGCCGCGATCGCGCTGCCCAACGACCAGAGCATCGACCTCCACGAGGCGGTCGGCTTCCAGCGCGCGGGGCATTATCGCGAGGTCGGCTACAAACGCGACCAGTGGCACGACGTCGGCATCTGGCAGCGCGAGCTGATGACCCCCGACGATCCGCCCGAGGAGCCGAAGAGCTTCAGCGAGGTGGGGCTGGTGCTTCAGTGAGGCGCTACCGCCGATAGAGTGGCAGCGACAGGCCCTTCCAGATCGCGAAGCCGCGCAAGCCGAAGCCCGCGATTGCCGCGATGCCCGCCGCGATCGGCAGACTTATACCGAGCAGCGTCAGACCCACGAACAGCCCTGCGGCGAGCGCGGCGGCGGTCACGTAAAGCTCGGGGCGCAGGATGATCGAGGGCTCGCCCGCCAGCAGATCGCGGATGATGCCGCCGAGGCAGGCGGTGAACACGCCCATCACCACGGCGGCGGCGGGCGGGACACCGAAGCCGAGCGCTTTGGCCGCGCCGAACACCGCATAGGCGGCGAGCCCGACCGCGTCGAGCCAGTCGAGCGCCTTGCCGCGCCACAGCCGCGCGGGCGTCGCCCAGATCAGCAGCGCGACGCCGAAGACGACGATCAGATAGCGGCTGTCGTGGACCCAGAAGACCGGCGCGCCGATCAGCAGATCGCGAACCGTCCCCCCGCCGGCCCCTGCGGCGAGCGCGAAAAAGGCGAAGGTCACCAATGTCTGGCCGAGCCGCGCGGCGGCGAGCGCGCCGGTCGCGGCGAACACCGCCATGCCGATCAGATCGAGCGCGCCGAGCGCGAGGCCGAGGTCGAAATCCTTCACGGTGCGCGCGGGCGGCGGCGGATGTAGCGCCACGGGAGGATGGCCAGCGCGATCAGCACCGAGAGCAGCGCGAGCGCCGCGAAGACGATCAGGATCGGGTGGCTGGTGTCCTCGCGCGTCTGGAGGTCCATGATATGGAGGCCCCACATCCAGTCGAACACGCGCCAGCGGCGGGTGCGCAGCGCGAGCGTCTCGCCAGTCTCGGCGTCAATGTAGACACGCGTCGCATCGGCGAACTCGGCGCGCCACGAGGGGCGCGGGCGGCGCAGCTCGAGCGGTGCCGCGTCGGCGGCGAAG
>JACMKH010000396.1 GCA_014380205.1 Sphingomonadaceae bacterium | reverse complement strand
GGCGCGATGGCGCGCGGCGAGCTGCGCGCGCTCGTCGCGACCGCGAGCCTCGATCTCGGCGTCGACTGGGGCAACGTCGATTGCGTGATCCAGATGGGCGCGCCCAAGGGATCGTCGCGGCTGCTCCAGCGCATCGGCCGCGCCAACCACCGGCTCGACGAGCCCTCCAAGGCGCTGATCGTCCCCGGCAACCGCTTCGAATATTTGGAGGCGCGCGCCGCGCTCGACGCGGTCGAGGAGGGCGAACTCGATTCCGACATATTCCGCCCCGGCGGGCTCGACGTGCTCGCGCAGCACATCATGGCCTGCGCCTGCGCGGCGCCCTTCGAGGAAGGCGAGATGCTCGCCGAGATCCGCTCGGCGATGCCCTATGCCGAGCTTTCCTCGGCCGAGTTCGAGCGCGTGCTCGCGTTCATCGAGTGCGGCGGCTACGCGCTACGCGCCTATGACCGCTTCAAGCGGCTGACGCGAAGCATCGACGAGGACGGCCAGACGATCTGGCGCGTCTCGCATCCGCGCTTCATCCAGCAGCACCGGCTCAACGCGGGGATCATCGTCGAGGCGCCGATGGTCGAAATCCGCTTCCGCAACGGCCGCAAGGTCGGCACGGTCGAGGAGCTGTTCGCCGCTTCGTTGCGCCCTGGCGACACCTTCTTCTTCGCCGGCATGGCGCTCGAGGTGCAGCGGCTCACCGAATCCGAGCTCATCGTCCAAGCGACGAGCAAGGCGGGGCGCATCCCCTCCTATCTCGGCGCGCGACTCGCGCTTTCGACCAACCTCGCCAATCGCGTCCGCCGCTTCCTGTGCGAGCCGAGCGAATGGAAGGCCTTCCCCGAGGATGTCGAGCAATGGCTGCGCATCCAGGCGCTCCGCTCGGTGCTCCCGCGCCCCGATCAGCTGCTCGTCGAGACCTTTCCGCACGAAGGCCATCATTACATGGCGGTCTTCAGCTTCGAAGGCTGGAACGCGCACCAGTCTCTTGGCATGCTCGTCACGCGGCGGATGGAGAGCGCCGGCCTCAAGCCGATCGGCTTCGTCGCCAACGATTATGGCATCGCGACCTGGTCGCTCCGCCCCGTGCGCGATCCAGCCGCGCTGTTCTCGCCCGACATTTTGACGCATGAGTTCGTCGACTGGGTGCAGGGCTCGCACCTCTTGAAGCGCGCGTTCCGCGAGGTCGCGGTGATCGGCGGGCTGGTCGAGCGCCAGCACCCGGGCAAGCGCAAGACCGGGCGGCAGGTCACCTTCTCGACCGATCTGATCTACGACGTGCTGCGCCGCTACGAGCCCGAGCACCTGCTGCTGAAAGCCGCCTGGGCCGACGCGCGCGCGCGGATGACCGACGTCGGCCGCCTGGCCGACCTGCTCGACCGCGCGGGCGAGACGATGCTCCACGTCGATCTCCCGCGAGTCTCGCCGCTGGCGGTTCCGCTGCTCGTCATGATTGGCCGCGAGCATATCGCGCAGGGCACGGTCGACGACGAGCTGCTGATCGAGGCCGAAGGGCTCGCGGAACTGGCGATGCGGGTGGATTGAACAAAAGAAAGGGCCCGCCGCGCCAACGCGACGGGCCCTCAAACCCTGCTTTGGTTCGCTCAGAGCACGAAATCGGTCGACGCTACGACGAAGCCGTTGTCGAGCCTGATCTGGAAATCGGCCACCGAATCGCCGTCGGTATCGCCGAAGACCGAGGTGCGGCCCCCGCTGCCGACCTCATATCTGAGCTCGCCCGCGACGCCGCTGAACTCGGCCGTCCCGACGAAGCTGAACGCCTGATCGCCGGCCGTGACGGTGTCGGCGTCGATCCCGCTCAGGTCGATAAGGTCGCCGGTCGCCATGTCGAGGATGCGGTCGACATTGCCGTTGCCCACGTCGCCGGTCACGTCGCCTTCGCGGAACACGAAGCGGTCGTTGCCGAGCCCGCCGATCGCGCTGTCGCGGCCCTGCGCGCCGATCAGCGTGTCGTCCCCGGCGCCGCCCACGAGGAAGTCCTCGGCGACCGCTCCGGTGATCGAATCGTTCCCGCCGCCGCCGTTGATGTAATAGGTGATCGGGAAGGGGGTAACGTCGATCACGTCGTCGCCCGAGGAGCCAAGCCGCACTGCCGCGAACGCGTCGCCGCGCGCGGTCCCCGAGACGAGATCGCGCACGTCGAAGGTGACGCCCGCGCCCGCGAGGAACAGCACGCTCTCGTCCTCGACGCGCGTCACGTCACCGGTCAGCCCGTCGGAGCCGTCCTCGGCCTGCATGCGCACGGCGAGCCCGCCGTCCTGGTTGGCGAGCGTGCCCGAATCGTTGTTGCTGTCGTTGCCTACCTCGGCGCTGGTGAAGGTCAGCCGCACCTGGCCCGGCGCGGCGGCGTTGACGATCACGAAGTCGGTCGAGTCCGCGTCGTCGAGCACGATCGAGTCGGCGCCGTCGGTCGATATATTGTGGATCGCGGTGTCGTTGCCTTGCCCGCCTTCGATCTTGTCGTTGCCCGATCCGCCAATGAAGCTGTCATTGCCATTGCGGCCGCGCAGATCGTCGTCGCCGGCGCCGCCGACGAGGAAGTCGGCGACGTTCGAGCCGAGCACCGTATCGTTCCCCATGCCAGCGTTGATGTAATAGGAGACCGTCGATCCGGTCTCGTTGATCAGCTCGCTCGCGCTCGTGCCGAGCCGGACGACATTGAACTGCGTGCCCCGCGAAACCCCCGAGACGAGATCGCGCACCTCGAAGGTCGATCCCGCCGCCGCGACGAACTCGGTGCCCTCATCGTCCCAGCGACTGATCGGTCCGCTGGCGACCCCACGCCCGTCCTCAAGCTGCATCCGCACGGCGAGAAACCCGTCCTGGTTGGCGAGCGTTCCCGAATCGGTGGTGAGGCCATTGCCGACCTCGGCGCTGGTGAACGTCAGCCTGATCTGGCCGGCCGCGCCGGTCACGTTGACCGTGTCCAGCCCATCCCCGAGATTGACGCGGTCGTTCCCGTCGGTCGCGATATTGTAGTTGGCGACGTCGTTGCCGGCGTTGCCGAAAATCTTGTCCTTGCCGAGTCCGCCGGTGATGACGTCGTCGTCGCTAGTGCCGATGATCGTGTCCTCGCCCGGGGTGCCGATGAATTCCGCCATGTCCGTCACTCCTCTACGCACGTTTCGCGGGAAGGCGTCGCGCTTAAATGGGCTAACGCCGCGAAAACGATTCAGTTTCCGCGACTTGAGTCGGTTTGCTACCTAGACGCAAATCACCGCCCTGAAAAGGGCGAAGTTAGTCGGACCCCGGCACGAGAGGCCACCGCGTCCTTCCCGGCTAGGCCGGAGAGGACGCGATCATTTGACTATTGATTGTTCTGCCGGTTGAGGAAGCGCGGGATGTCGAGCTCCTCGCTCCCCTTGGCCTCGCCCTCGACCTTGGCTGCGCCGCGCGCGATGCTCGACATGCGCTCGAACAGCGTGCCGCCCGAGCGGGGCTTCTCGGCGGCGGGCGGGGCGGGCTGCTCGCGCGAAAGCCACTTGCGCGTGCTGGCGCGCGCAGCTTCGGGCTCGGTCAGCATCGATGCGCTGTCGAGCAGCAGCTCGTCCGGTTCGGCCGGCTCGGGTGGTGGCGCGCCTGGCGTGAGGCCCGTGGCCGGATCGCCCGTGATCGTCCGCGGCTGCTCGCCGTAGCTGCGCACGGTGAATGCCGGGCGCGCGGTGAAGCGCGTCTCGCGCGGAGTCGAGATGCCGATGTCGTCGAACACCTTGGCCGCGGGCTCGGGCGCCGTGATCTCGACTTCGGGCTCGGGCGCCGCCAGCGCGATCTCGGGCGGCTCGAGCGTCGCGATCGGCCCCTCGTCCACCTCGGCGGCGATCTCGGCGGGTTGCTCGATCTGGGACTCCGGCGCGATCTCGTCCACGGGCTCGTGCGTCTCGGCGATCGGCTCCTCGATGACGGGTTCGGGCTCGGGCTCGGCGGCCTCGGGCGCGATGATCTGGGGCTCCTCGACCGGCCTCGCCGAGGGGAAGGCGAAGACGCGCGCGGGCGCGGGCTCGGCGCGCGCCTCGGCCTCGATCCCGGTCGCGACCACCGAGACGCGCAACCGCCCCTCGAGATCGTTGTTGAACGCCGATCCCCAGATGATGTTGGCGTCGGGATCGACGAGCTCCTTGATGTGGTTGGCGGCCTCGTCGACCTCCATTAGCCGCATGTCCTCGCCGCCGGTGATCGAGATGATCACGCCCTTGGCGCCCTTCATGCTGACGCCGTCGAGCAGCGGGTTGGCGATCGCCTTTTCGGCGGCCTCGCGGGCGCGATTGTCGCCCTCGGCCTCGCCGGTGCCCATCATTGCCTTGCCCATCTCCTCCATCACCGTGCGGACGTCGGCGAAGTCGAGGTTGATCAGGCCCGGCATCACCATGAGATCGGTGATCCCGCGCACGCCCTGCTGGAGCACCTCGTCGGCCATCTTGAAGGCCTCCTTGAAGGTGGTCTCGGGGTTGGCGATGAGGAACAGGTTCTGGTTGGGAATGACGATCAGCGTGTCGACATGCTCCTGGAGCTCGGCGATCCCCGCCTCGGCCGATTTCATCCGGCGCGAGCCCTCGAAGCTGAACGGCTTGGTCACCACGCCGACCGTGAGAATGCCTTTCTTTCGAGCCGCTTGCGCGATCACGGGTGCGGCGCCCGTGCCCGTGCCGCCGCCCATGCCGGCGGCGAGGAAGCACATGTGCGCGCCATCGAGCGCCTCCTCGATCTGGTCGAGCGTCTCCTCGGCGGCGGCGCGCCCGATCTCGGGCCGCGATCCCGCGCCGAGCCCCTCGGTGATCCGCGGGCCCAGCTGGATGCGCCGCTCGGCGCGGCTCACGTTGAGCGATTGCGCGTCGGTGTTGGCGACGATGAAGTCGACCCCCGAGACCTCGGCCTCGATCATGTTGGCGATCGCGTTGCCCCCCGCTCCGCCGACGCCGATGACGCTGATCCGCGGACGTAGCTCCTCGCCCCCGATCCCACGCGTGAATTCGATGCTCATGACTAGGTCTCCCCCTCGCAAAGGACGCGACTGATTTTTTGGTTAACGCCACTAGACCACAAGGCGAGTCGCTCGCCAAGCGAAAAGCGATGCGACTCGTGGATAAAGCTGGGTTTTGCTGCCAGGCTCATGATCAATATTCGCTCTTGAACGCGGTCTTGAATCGTGTCCACAGCCCTCCCCCGGCGACCCTGTGGACAAGTTGATCGGCCGAAACCATCGTCTTCAAGTCGAGCGGCGCCGAGGCGGCGAAGCGCGCAAGACCCGCGAGCGCCGCGAACGCCGGGCTCGAATGCGCCTCGGGCAGCCCCGCGAGCGCGACGGGCTTGCCGCCGCGCACCGAACGGCCGAGCACGCCCTGCGCGAAATCGGCGATTCCCTTGAGTTCGGCCCCGCCACCGGTGAGCACGACCTGCCGCCCGACCGGCCCGGTGAAGCCCATCGCGTCGAGCGCCTCGGCGATCCGCGCGGCGAGTTCCTCGAGCCGCTCGCGGATCACCGCGTTCAATTGCGCCCGCGTCACGCGGAGCGGATCGACCGCCTCCTGGCCCGGCGTGGACGGGACCTCGAGCATCTCATGATTGTCGCGCGGGCTGGTCATCGCCGAGCCGTGGACGCATTTGAGCCGCTCGGCCTGCGCGCGACGCATCCCGAACTGGGTCGCGATCGCGTCGGTGATGTCCGCTGCGCCCTGCGGGATCGAGGTGAGGCCGACGAGCATCCCGCCCGCGAACAGCGAGACGTTGGTGATCCCTGCGCCGAGCTCGACCAGCGCGACGCCGAGATCGCGCTCCTCGGCGCTGAGGCAGGCGAGCCCCGTCGCGACGGGCGCGGCGACGACGCGCTCGACGTGGAGATACGCGCTGCCCACGCAATATTCGAGGTTGAGCACCGGCGAGCGCTCGGCGAGCACCGCGTGGATGTCGACGCCGAGCTGATCGGCGTGAAGCCCGAGCGGGTTCTTGACACCCTCGAGCCCGTCGAGCGTGTAGAGCGTCGGATGCGCGTGGAGCAGGTGGAGCCCCTCAGGATCGATCGCGTCCCGCCCCGCCGCGAGCAGGTCGTCGATATGCGCCTGCTCGATGCGGTGGCCGCCGAGATCGGCTTCGATGTTGACGATCTTGCTGACCAGCCCACCCGCCGAAAAGCCGACCCAAGCGCTCTCGACGCCAACCCCCGCGATCCGCTCGGCCTGCTCGACCGCGCCGCGGATCGCGGTCTCGGCGAGCTTGATGTCCGAGATGAAGCCGCGGCTCACCCCCTTGCTCTCGCGCTGGCCGGTGCCGAGCACCTGGAGGTCGCCGTCGGCCGGGTTGCGCGCGATCATCGCGCAAATCTTCGAGGTGCCGATATCGAGCACGGTGATCAGATCGTCGTTCTTGCCTTGCGCCATGTTGGGCCTTCCCCCTTGTTCAGATGTTCTCGCTCGGGTCCTCGCCCGCCTCGCGGCGCGCGCGCTCGCGTGGCACGCGCACGACCAGCCGGTCGGGCAGCCGCATGTCGAAACGGTTGAACCCCTCGCCCAACAGCCCGGTGACTCCATCCATCCGCGCAAAGCGGACCAGCGCGCGCGCGGCCGCCTCGTCGCCTTCGGGCAGCGCGAGCTCCTCGCCCGACTGGAAGCGCAGGTCCCAGCGTCGCGACCCGATCCAGGTCGCGCCTTCGAGCATCGGCCGCAGCGCGGGCGCGGCGTCGATCAGCGCGACATATGCGGCGACCTGGCGGTTGGCGCCGGGGCCGACGATCAGCGGCAGATCGGGCATCGCGTCGAGCTCGATCGGGCCGAGCGGCTCGCCCTCGATGTCGATCAAGGTGAGCGCGCCGCGATGCTGCCAGATCGCGACGGGCGCGCGCTCCTCGATCGCGATCACCAGCGTGTCGGGAAGCCGGCGCGAGACGCGCGCCGAGCGCACCCAGCCGATCGCCTCGACGCGCGCGCGGATGTCGGTGAGGTCGATGTTGGTCATCGCGAGCGAATCGCCTGCGAGCGCGGCTTCGTGGATCTGGTGCTCGGTCATCCGCTCGAGCCCGCGCACCTCGACGCGCTCGACGGCGAAGCCGAGCCTGCCGATGCCCTCGCCCGCCTCCCACGCCGCGGTCTGCGGCAGGCGCACCATCCACATGGCCGCGCCGACCGCG
>JACMKH010000395.1 GCA_014380205.1 Sphingomonadaceae bacterium | reverse complement strand
GCGCGGTGATCGCGAGCCACTGGCCCGCGCCCGACGATTTCGGCGCGACCGAGCGGCTGATCACGGGCTTCTTCGCGGGCACGCCCGGCGCGGGCATCGCGGGATCGTTGCGCGCCGCGCAGACCGCGCTGATGGACGACCCGACCACGTCCCACCCCTATTATTGGGCGGGCTTCGCGGTGATCGGCGACGGCGCGCGCGCCGTGCTCACCGGCCGCTGATCGAGCGGGAATGGCGAGACCAGGCAAGAGCGCGGCGCCCGAGGGCGCACATCGCAGAATGCGCGAGCGAATCGTCCGTGGCTGGCGCGAGATCGGGCCGGGCCGCGCCGCCGCGACGGTGATATTCCTCATCCTCGCCCTGCTGATCGCGCGTTTCAGCTGGACAGTCGCCTTCGCCGACGAGATCGAGCGCGTGCTTTACGACGTGCGCGCGACCTATGCGATGGAGCGCGTCGAGGAGGACGATCGCATCGTCCTGATCGTCTATGACGAGGACACGCTGTTCGACACGGCGGTGCGCTCGCCGCTCGATCGCGCGATACTCGCGCGCGCGCTGACCAATATCGAGGCGATGGAACCGCGCGCTATCGCGATCGACATATTGTTCGATCAGCCCACGCCTAACGATGCCGCGCTGATCGCGGCACTGCGGGCGATGCGCACGCCGACGCATCTCGCGGTGATCAACGCGGCGAATAACCCGTCCGAGATTCAGCCGCGCCAGACCGAGTTTCTCGCCGGCTTCCACAACGCGGTCCGCACGCGCTTTGTCCAGCCCACCAGCGTCTATTTCCAGCCGGACGAGGACAATGTGATGCGAAGCTGGCCACCCCAGCCGCGCGACCTGCCGCCACTGATGGCGAATTCGCTCGTGCCGGGAAATGAGGCCTATCGCGATCATCGCGGCAGCATCGCCTATCGCCTGCCGGCCTTCGCCGACGGCAACGTGTTCGACATGTTCACGATCGACCTGCTCGCGGACCCCGCAATCGCGTCCGAGTTCGCCGACTATGTGCGCGGGCGCTATGTGCTGATCGGCACCGAGCTGCAGGATCGCGACCGCTTCGAGACGCCCTTCACGCGCATCATCGGCGCCGAACCGCTGGCCGCTGACCGCGCCGAGGGCAATGCGACCGATGAGGAGCCCGAGGAAAGCACCATTTCCGGGCTCAAAGTCCACGCGCACCTGCTCGCGCAGATGCTCGACGGCGTAATGTTCAGCCCGATTCCGGCTTGGGCCCTGTGGACGGTGGCGCTGATCGCAGTGGCGGCGGGAGGACTCACCAATCTCAGCGACCTCCGGCTCTGGGTGCTGATTCCCGTGATCGGCGGGCAGATCGCCTTGTTCGCGCTGCTCCCCTTCACGCTCCAGCGCAACCATATCGAGACGCTGGCGCTCCCCGTATTCGGGCTCGCCGTCGGCTGGGCGATCGCCTATGCCGCCGTGGGCACCGCGTCGCGCTCGGTGGGTTCGGAAAAACGCCGCTTCGTGCAGGGCGCGCTCGCGCGCTATCTCCCCCCCGATATCGCCCAGGCGATCGTCGACGAGCCCGACCGGCTCTCGCTGACTGGCGAGAAATGCGCGATCCACGCGATCTTCACCGATCTCCAGGGCTTCACCGCGCTCAGCCATGCGATCGAGCCCGAGATGGTAGCCAAGCTGCTCAACGCCTATCTCGATCGCTTGAGCGACGTCGTGCTCGATCACGGCGGGACGCTCGACAAGTTCATCGGCGATGCGATCGTCGCCTTCTGGGGCGCGCCGATCGCGCGGCCCGACGACGCCGATCGCGCCGCGCGCTGCGCGGTG